>NZ_SSDK01000032.1:0-187856 GCF_004794435.1 Microbacterium sp. K27 | reverse complement strand
GCGCCCGCCGAGCCTCGGGGTTCGCGCAGGGTCGACGTATCGCGGCGGAATGAACCACACCCGCGCTCCACTCCCACTCCCGGCTCCGGTCCCGGTCCCACTCCCGGTTCCGGTCCCGGTCCCGCTCCCGGTTCTGGTTCCGGTTCCGGTTCCGGGAGCGTCGATGCGGATCTCCCACCCGTTGTCGTGGATGCGATGGTGACACGTCTCACACAGCAGCACCCCGTTGGAGAGATCGGTCGGCCCGCGATCGCGTGTCCACCAGCGGATGTGATGCGCCCTCGTCATCTCCGGCGGCAATCCGCACATCGCGCATCCCCCGTCACGCTCCACCAACGCCAGCCGTTGCGCCCGGGTGAACAACCGTTTCTCCCGCCCCCAATCGAGCACCTCACTGTCCCCACCGAGGACACAGGGGATCACGCCGCCCCCGGCCGCCATCCGCCGCGCCGCCCCGACACTGACCGGCTGATCCACACCATCCACGGTCGCCGACCCGGTCCCGGCCTCCAGATCATCGAGACCCACCCGCACGATCACCGTCGCACCCGCCACCGGAACCCGCCGCTCACACCCGAGCACATGCGCGCAGAACACCGAAAGAGCATCTGCCTGGATCATCGGCACCGTCCGCCGATCCCCATCAGGAGCGCCCGCATCGGGAGCATCCTTCCGCGCGGCGAACACCGCCGTCACGAACCCCCGGATCGCCGTCACCACCGGCGCCGCGGTCTCCACATCGAGAACCGCGTTCAGATGCACCATCCCGTCCCGCTCGAACAGCGACAACGCCCGCCTGCCACGGCGCTCTTCCTCACGCGGCTCCACCCCATCCGGGTCAAGCCACGCCTCCACCCGCACCACGAGCGTGCGCACACCATCGAGCGCGAGCCCTGCCGCCTTCTCCACCAGCATCCGCTCCCCCTCAGCGACGCGCTCCACCCCCGCCACAACCCGGCACCGATCCAGCGCCGCGATGATCACCGCCGCCGCCGGAGCCCCCAGCACCCCCGCATCCAACGCCGCACTCACCAACGGATACCTCGCCGGCAGACGCACCCCCAGAAGATCACTCCGCGGCGCCGTCGCCTCACCCACCCTGACAAGACGCGACGCCTCACCCCTCGACACCCCCGTCGCGGCCGCGATCAACGTCGCCGGACTACGAAAACCCTGCTGCTTCGCCAGACTCTCCGCACCCAACTCCGCACGCGACTCCCGAGAGATACACGCCGCCACCGACACATGCACCGCATCCAACCGACGCCGCAACACCCCGATCGACGCACTCACCGCAATCAACTGCTCCCGCGACAACTCCCCCGAATCCCCCACACCCGCCCACACCTCATCCAAGCGAGACATCGCCTCGTGCAACGCGGTCAAATTCGACATACTCGATTTTACCGCGACCACCACCGACATTCGAAGCTATATTCGAATCCATGCCGGCATATCAGCGGTGACACGATCCCTCTCCTGTCCGACGTCGACAGCTCGCTCCCGTCCCGCTCTCGACCGCCATCGATTCCACACGCGCCGGGAATCCTGCACGCCGCCCTCGCGTTCTCCCCCTCGGACCCTCCACGAAAGGCCCCCGATGACAGATCGCCCTCGCCGTTCGGCATGGCCGCCCCTGCTGCTCGCGATCGCGCTGGAGGTCACCGCGACCCTCTCGCTTCGTGCGGCAGAGGGATTCACGCATCCGCTCTGGCTGATCGTCGTGGTTCTGGGCTACTCCGGCTCACTGTGGCTGCTGTCGGTGGTGCTCGATCGCGGCATGGCCGTCGGGGTCGCGTACGGCATCTGGTCGGCGATCGGAGTCGTGCTGACCGCTGTGCTCGGCACCGTGCTGTTCGGCGAACTGCTGGGGCCGGTGCAGATCATCGGCGTCGGCGTGATCGTGGTCGGCGTGCTGCTCGTCGAACTCGGTTCTCACACGCGCGAGACGACGGAGATCACCCCATGACCTGGCTGCTCCTCTCCCTCGCGATCGCCAGCGAGGTCACCGCGACGTTGAGTCTGCGCGCATCCGAGGGGCTGCGACGTCGCCGTTGGATCCCCGTGATCGTCGTCGGCTACCTCGCGGCATTCACACTGCTCGGCACGATCCTGGCGATGGGAATGCCGGTGGGCGTCGCCTACGGAATCTGGGCCGCCGCCGGCGTCGCACTGACCGCCGTGCTGGGACGGGTGATCTTCAAAGACCATTTCTCGAGCATGATGGCCGTCGGCGTCGCGCTCATCGCCGTCGGTGTGGGGATGATCGAGTTCGGCGGCGGGCACTGACGATCGCCAGCGCCGCCGACTGATCGAGCGCCCCGAACGGATTCAGTACTGCGCCGAGAACGCGCCGTCGGACTTCAGCAGTTGCCCGGAGATCCAGCGCCCCTCGTCCGACACGAGGAACTCCACCACCGCAGCCACGTCCGCCGGCTGCCCGAGGCGCCCGAGGGGCGTCATCCCGGCCAGACCCGTGCGCGTCTCGTCGTCCATCCAGCCGGTGTCGATGGGGCCGGGGTTCAGCACGTTCGCCGAGATCCCGCGCGGACCGAGCTCGCGCGCCGCAGAGATCACGAGGCGGTCGAGGGCACCCTTGGATGCGCCGTACGGGAGGTTGCCGGTGACGTGGTCGCTGGTGAGCGCGAGGATCACTCCCCCATCGTCGCCGATCTGCCGCGCGAACGCGGCGATCAGCAGCAGAGTCGCCCGCGCGTTCACGGCGACGTGCAGGTCGAAGCTCTCGGCGGTCGTGTCGAGGATGCCCGACTCCATGTCGTGCGCGTGGCTCAGGATGAGGGCGGTGATCGGTCCGTGCGCGGCGGTGACCTCGGCGATCAGCGCCTCCGGTCCCTCGTGCGTCGAGAGGTCGGCCGGGTGGTCGGCATCGTGCAGGTCGCTGGTGACGACGGTCCATCCGGCGGCGCGCAGTCGAGGGACGATGCCGGCGGCGATGCTGTCGGCACGGGCGGCACCGGTGATCAGAGCGAGAGGCATGTCGCCACGCTATCGGAACCCGGAACTCCCCTCACGTCGCCAGGCACATCAGGGCGACCCCGGCGGCCAGCGCCCACGATTCGGTCGCGACCATTCGCGCGGTGCGCCCGTGATGGACGGGCTCGACGAACCAGTCCGCCACGACGGTCCACAGCACCACGCCGATCACTCCGGCGACGATCACGACCGACAGCAGCCCCGAGAGACCTCCGTGACCTCCGTGCGCCCCCGCACCGGCCTCTGGAGCCTCGCCTGTCACCGCACTCTCGAACGCGCAGACGGCGAGGAGCAGGGCGATGAGCGCACGGCGGAAGCACTCGCCGGCAGCCGAGGTTCCGCGCACCCCCACCGTGCCGAGCATGGCGGAGAGCAGCAGCACGACCCCCAGCCCCAGACCGACCATCGGGGCATCTCCGGCGAGCGCGGTCACGAGCATCGCGACCGCCATGACCAGCACGGCCTGCCGGCCCTGCCACGGCACGGCGCGCCCCGCGATCAGCGAGGCCACCGCCGCGACGACGGCCGCACCGACGAGCAACCAGGGCGCCGCCGGAACGAGATCATCCACACCCGAATCCTATTGACGTCGGAGCGCCCCGGGGCCGCGCCCGGCGTCCGGAATCAACGCCGCACGCGGCAGCCTGAATCAACGCCGCACGCGGCAGCCGGAATCAATGCCGCACGCGGCGTCCGGAATCAGCACCGCGCCCAGCGCCCGAGACGCAGGTGCGTGCCGAGATCAGGTGCGTATGAAGATCAGGCGAGTGCCGCGATCGCGTCGCGAAGGATGCCGTCGGCCTCGTCGAGGGCGGATGCCGCATCCTCGGGCGTCGCGTCGGCGGCGAGCATGAGGAGTGCGAGCTTGACCGAGCCGTCCGCCGCCTGCAGCGCCCCAGCCGCCTGATCGGTGTCGACGCCGGCGAGCTGCGACACCGTGCGGATGGAGCGGGCGTGGAGCTTCTCGTTCGTGGCCAGCAGGTCGACCATCACCCCTCGATACGTCTTGCCGAGGTTGATCATCGACAGCGTGGTGAGCATGTTGACGACGAGCTTCTGCGCGGTGCCCGACTTGAGCCGAGTGGATCCGGAGATGAACTCGGGACCGGTGACGACCTCGATCGCGATCTCGGCGGCCGCACCGATCTCGGAATCGGCGTTCGAGGCGATCGCGACCGTGAAGGCGCCGACGCTGCGCGCGTAGGTCAGCCCTCCCACGACATAGGGGGTGCGGCCGGATGCCGAGATGCCGACCACCGTGTCGCTCTCCGAGAGTGCGAGCCTCCGCAGCGAAGCCTCCGCGGCGGTGTCGTCGTCTTCGGCGTTCTCCACGGCCGAGCGGATCGCGGTCTCTCCGCCGGCGATCAGACCGACCACCATCGAGGGATCGGTGCCGAAGGTCGGCGGGCACTCGCTCGCGTCGAGCACGCCGATACGGCCTGCCGTGCCGGCGCCGATGTAGATGAGGCGCCCCCCGCGCCGGAACCGCGCGGTGATGCCGTCGACGGCGGCCGCGATCTCCTCGGCGTGCTCGGCGACGGCCTCGGGCACCCGCCGGTCCTCGGCGTTCATGCGCCGGACGAGCTCAGCGGTGCCGAGCAGGTCGAGGTCGCCGCGCTCGGTCGTCGAGGCCTCGGTGTCGAGGCGGTCGAGCACGGAGAGGAGGGCGGCGAGGCGGGAATCGTCATTCGGCACGGTGGACGAACCTTTCGTGGGGGAGGTCGGTGCGGCGTGCGAGCAGCAGCGCACCGTCGAGGGCGTCACCGCGCGCGGGGACGACCCGACGCCCGGCAGCCTGCAGGGAGGAGGTGAGGCACTCGCGGAACCACGAATGCGCGGTGAGTCCGCCATGGAGCACGACGTCGGCCGTGAGCGCGGACGCGGCGGACGCCGTCGCCGTGAGCAGTCGGATCCCCTCGGTGACGATCGCGCCGGCGACGACGTCGCCCGACTGCGCGGCGTCGAGGACGAGCGGGGCGAGCGTCGCGAGGCGCCGAGGGAGCGGACCGCCGCCCGCGAGCCAGGCCTGGATGTCGGTGACCGCGCCGACGGGCTCGGCGATGGCCTCGGTGAGCACTGTGCCCGGCGCCAACCCGTCGTCGGCGCGCAGCACCGCACGCAGCGCTTCGCGCCCGAGCCACGAACCGCTGCCGAAGTCGCCGAGTTCCGGCCCCCAGCCGTCGACGAGCCGTGCGTCATCGGCGTCGATGCCGAGCGCCACCGCTCCGGTGCCCGCGATGAGGAGCACTCCCCCGGCCCCGTCGAGCGCACCTGCGTGGGCGGTGACCACGTCGGAGGCGACAGCGACTGCGGCACCGGTCTCGGCGGCGAGCCGAGAGGACAGCCCCTGCGCCGCATCCGGTGCCATCCAGGCTCCCGCGGCACCGACGCCGATCCGGTCGAGTCGCTCCCCCGCCAGGAGCGGGAGGATGGCGTCGAACGCGCTGGCCACCCCGCCTGCTGCGGCCAGGCCGGGAGCGCCGACACCGTCACGTTCGATCCGGCCCTCGGCGTCGGAGACCAGGACACGACACCGCGACTTGCCGAGATCGACGGAGGCGCTCTTCTGCACGCTCATCGGCTCTCCTCGGATCGGCGGAAAAAGGCTGTGAAAAGAGACTACATGCGAAGTAGACTCTGCAAAAAGAATTTTCACCGCACCGGCGGCACCGCACGATGGAGGACCGATGAGCATCCAGTCGACGATCGAAGCCGCGGCTTCCACGCTCACGCCGTCGCTCGCCCGCATCGCGCTGGTCGTCCGGGAGAACCCCTCGGTCGTGATCGACAACACGATCAACGAGCTGGCCGCGGAATGCGAGACCTCGGTCGCGTCGGTCGTGCGCTTCTGCCGCGCCATCGGCTTCAGCGGCTACGCGCCGCTGCGCATGGCCCTGGCCGCCGAGCTCGGCAAGGAGGCGGCGCAGTTCTCGGCACGTGGAGCCTACGGATCGGAGATCTCCGACGACGACACCCTGCAGGAGGCGGTGTCGAAGGTCGCAGCTCTCGAGCTCCTGGCGATCGAGGAGACCGTCGCCCGACTCGACTTCGCCGTGCTCGAGGCGGCCGTCGACGTGATCGACCGCGCCGACCGGATCCTCCTCTACGGACTCGGCGCCAGTCGCTTCGTGGCCGAGGATCTCACCCACAAGCTCCTGCGCGTCGGTCGGAACGCGCACATGCCGGCAGACCCGCACGAAGCCGTGGCCGTCTCGGTGCTCCCCACCGCCCTGACCGTCGCGATCGGCTTCTCGCACTCGGGCTCGACACTCGAGACCGTGCGCTTCCTGGAGACGGCACGCACCAGCGGCGCCGCCACGATTGCTGTCACCTCGGCCAAGGATTCCCCCCTCGCGCGTGCGGCCGATCACCCGCTCTTCACCGAGGTGCGCGAATCGACCTTCCGCGCCGGTGCCATGGTGAGCCGCATCGCCCAGCTCACGCTCGTGGACTGCCTGTTCATCGGCGTCGCGAAGCGTCGATACACCGAGACCGTCGATGCTCTGGAGCGCACGGGCCAGGCCACCCGCGCCCTCCGCGGCTGAGGAACCACGGCCGGCACCGAACGAAGCGAGCCGCCCCACCCCGAAGGGAAGGACGGCTCGCCGTGCCGCGACGATCGCGTCGCGGGGGTGATGCGTGTTACTGGTACGACTTCACGATCTCGAGGAGGCTCGGGACGTTGGCGTAGGCCTCTGCCGCGTTCTCCTTGGTGACGATGATCGGGTCGAGCAGGTAGGCCGGAACGACCTTCACGCCGTTGTCGTACTGCTCGGTGTCGTTGACATCGACCTTCTCGCCCTTCTGGAGCTGGCCGACCATCTTGATCGACTGCTCGACGAGGAGCGTGGTGTCCTTGTTGATCGTGGAGTACTGCACACCCTCCATGATCGATTTGACCGACTCGACCTCGGAGTCCTGACCCGTGACCACCGGGACCGGCTTGCCCGCACCCTGCACCGAGGTGATGATGGCGCGAGCGAGGGTGTCGTTCGGAGACAGGACGCCGTCGAGCGTCTCGGAGCTGTACGTCGACGTCAGGATCGAGTCCATGCGGCGCTGAGCGTTCTCCGCCTTCCAGCCCTCGGTCGCCGTCTGGGCGATCTCGGTCTGACCCGAGACGACCTTGAGCGTGCCGTCGTCGATCTTCGGCTGCAGCACGTCCATCGCACCATTGAAGAACACGGCCGAGTTCGCGTCATCGGGCGAACCCGAGAACAGCTCGATGTTGTACGGAGCCTCGTGACCCGCGCGCTCGGCGAGCCCGTCGAGCAGAGCCTGACCCTGCAGCTGACCGACCTTGAAGTTGTCGAACGCGACGTAGTAGTCGACGGCTTCGGTGTTCTCGATAAGACGGTCGTAGGCGATGACGGTGACGCCGGCGTCACGGGCGGCCTCGACCTGCGTGGCGAGCTGCTTACCGTCCTTCGCGCCGATGATGATGACCTTGGCGCCACCGGTGACCATCGCCTGGATCTGGTTCTGCTGCTCGGCGACCGTGTTGCTGGCCGGTGCGTACTGCACGTCCGGCTTGAATCCGGCCTTCTTCAGGCCGTCCGTGAACAGCTGACCGGCGAGGACCCAGTTCTCCGAGGTCTTGTCCGGAAGGGCGACACCGATCGTGGCGTCGGCGGCGAAGCCCTTGGCGGTCTCCTCCCCCGCTCCCGATCCGGTTCCACCGCGCTCCGAGGAGCAGCCGGTGAGGGCGAAGGCGCCCGCGACGACAAGCGCTGTCGCCGACAGAAGAATCTTCTTCATGTGATCTCTTTCTCTGGTGTGTGAAGGTCCAGGTGCGCGTGCGGTACGCGCCTGGGCCCCTACTATCCGCGCGTCTCTTCGACGGCGGGGGCTTCGTACTTCTGGCTGGTGGGGTAGTTCGTCTTGGTCGGATCGAACGTGTCGGTCGCCGGATCCTGCTTGCGCCCGAAGCGACGCGTGAGGAATCCGATGATCGACGGGCGGCCCTGCTGCTTGTTCCAGACGTCGACACCGACGGCGAACAGCAGCACGAGGCCCTTGATCATCGACACCACGTCGGCACCGGCGCCCAGGAGGGCGAGGCCGTTGTTGAGGAACGCCATCACGAGACCACCGATGATCGACCCGATCACGGTTCCGATTCCACCGGAGACGGCTGCGCCACCGATGAAGACGGCGGCGATGGCATCCAGCTCCCAGCCGTTGCCGTCCTGCGGGCCGGAGGCCGTCGCCCTGGCGACGTAGATCATGCCGGCCAACGAGGCGAGCACGGACATGTTCATCATCACGAAGAAGTCGACCCAGCGGTCCTTCACACCCGACAGTCGCGCGGCCTGCCGGTTGCCGCCGACCGCGTAGATGTGGCGACCGAAGACGGTGTTGTTCGTGATGAACGAGTAGAGGATGACGAGGGCCAGCAGGATGATGCCCGAGATCGGGAAGCTGGTGCCCTCGCGCCCGGTGGCGAACAGCCAACCGGCGACGAGGATCACGACCGAGATGAGCACGACCTTGGTGACGCTCACCCAGAGCGGCGCCATGTCTGCGCCCATCTTGTGCTGGATGCGACGGGTGCGGATCTCCCAGAACACGATCCACGCGACGCCGGCGAGAGCGAGGAGCATGGTGAAGACGTTGAAGGGCACCGGGATGAACGACAGCTCGGGAAGGTATCCCGCGCCGATGACCTTGAAGCCCTGCGGCACCGGAATCGACAGCGAGTCGCCCACCGCCTGATTCGCGCCTCGGAAGAACAGCATGCCGGCCAGCGTCACGATGAACGCCGGCACCCCGACGTAGGCGACCCAGAATCCCTGCCAGGCACCGACCAGCACGCCGACACCGAGACCGAGGAGGATGCCCAACGGCCAGGGGAGGTTCCAGTCCTGCATGGCCTTGGCCACGACGATGCCCGTGAACGCGGCGACGGATCCGACGGAGAGGTCGATGTGACCCATGATGATGACCATCACCATGCCGATGGCCAGGATCAGGATGTACGAGTACTGGTTGACGACGTTGATCAGGTTGCCGGAGGACAGCGTCAGTCCGGTGCCCTTGAAGATCCACGTCAGCACCTGGAAGACGACCAGGATCACGACCAGGCTGCCGAGGATGCCGAACTGACGGAGGGTCGACTGCCCTCCCCCGAACATCTTCGTGATGTCCTTGAAGTGGAAGCCGCGCTTCGTTGCGGTGGTGTCGGTGGTCATGCGGATGCTTTCTGGGTCGCGGAGGTCATGCTGCGCATGAGGTCCTCAGGTGTCGCCTGGTCGGCCGGGATGCAGTCGGTGACCCGACCTTCGAAGACGGTGTAGATGCGGTCGGAGATGCCGAGGAGTTCGGGGAGCTCGCTGGAGATGACGATGACGCCCTTGCCCTGAGCCGCGAGTTCGTTGATGATCGCGTAGATCTCGTACTTCGCACCGACGTCGATGCCACGCGTGGGCTCGTCGAGGATGAGCAGGTCGGGGTCGGTGAACATCCACTTCGCCAGCACGACCTTCTGCTGGTTCCCACCGGACAGCTTGCCGACACCCTCTTCGACGGAGGGCGTCTTGATGCGAAGCGCCTTGCGATAGCGCTCAGCCACCGAGAACTCCTCACGGGAGTCGACGACGCCGTTGTGCGCGATCTTCGAGAGCTTCGCCGCGACGATGGACCGCTTGATCGTGTCGAGCAGGTTGAGTCCGAGCACCTTGCGGTCCTCGCTGACGTACGCGAGCCCGTGCTTGATCGCCGAGGCGACGTCGTGCAGGGCGACCTCCTGGCCGTCCTTGATCAGGGTGCCGGAGAGGAAGGTGCCGTAGGAGCGCCCGAAGATGCTCATCGCGAACTCGGTGCGACCCGCGCCCATGAGACCGGCGATGCCGACGACCTCGCCGCGGCGCACGTTGATGTTCGAGCCCTTCACGACCATGCGCTCCGGCACGGTCGGGTGCTGCACCCACCAGTCCTTGACCTCGAAGAACACCTCGCCGATCTCGGGGGTGCGATCCGGGTAGCGGCTCTCGAGCGAACGACCGACCATGCCGCGGATGATGCGATCCTCGTTGATCTCTCCGCGTGAGATGTCGAGCGTCTCGACCGTGCGGCCGTCTCGGATGATCGTGATCTCGTCGGCGATCTGCTCGATCTCGTTGAGCTTGTGGCTGATCATGATCGACGCGATGCCCTTGGCCTTCAGCCCCAGGATCAGGTCGAGCAGGTGCTGCGAGTCGTTCTCGTTGAGGGCAGCGGTCGGCTCGTCGAGGATGAGCAGCTTGACGTCCTTGTTCAGCGCCTTGGCGATCTCGATGAGCTGCTGCTTGCCGACGCCGAGGGTCTTGATCGGCACGTCGGGGTCTTCGCTCAGCCCGACGCGGGCGAGGAGCTCGATGGCCCGCTCCTTCTGAGCCGTCCAGTCGATGCGTCCGCCGCGCTGGATCTCGTTGCCGAGGAAGATGTTCTCGGTGACCGAGAGTTCGGGGATGAGCGCGAGCTCCTGGTGGATGATCGCGATACCCGCCTGCTCGCTGGCCGCGATGTCCCTGAACCGCTGCTCCTCACCGTAGAGCAGGATCTCGCCGTCGTAGGTTCCGTAGGGGTAGACCCCGGACAGAACCTTCATCAGGGTCGACTTCCCGGCGCCGTTCTCCCCGCAGATCGCGTGGATCTCGCCGGCGCGGACGGTGATGGAGACGTCGGCCAACGCCTTGACCCCAGGGAACTCCTTGGTGATGCTGCGCATCTCCAGGATGGGGCCTGACACGGTAGGCAACGTTGCTGTGGTGCTCACGGATCTTCCTCGCGACGTGCGGTCACCTTCGATGTGACCGTTCACATCGGTATATCGTCGTCTTCCGTGGGACCGGTGTCAAGTCGGCACCGGCAATTCGAATCCGGACCGTGACACTGTTGCTGCCGGCGCTATCTCGATCCACCACGCGACGGCACGGATCGAAAGGATTCGATGAATTCGAGCGGCGCGCCAGCGCTGCACGGAACGCGTCAGCGGATCACGGCGGACTCGCGCGCGCGCAGGATCGTCTGCAGCGGCCCGAACGCCGGCGGCTGCTCCCCCCGGATCTGCGCGAGCAGGATGCGCACTGCTCGACGACCGAGCTCGGGGAAGTCCTGGTGCACGGTGCTGAGCGTGGGAGCAACGTGCGCCGCGACCGGGATGTCGTCGAAGCCGATGACGCTCACATCGTGCGGCACCCGCACACCGGAATCACGGAAACCGTGCATCAGCCCGATCGCCATCAGATCGTTCGCGGCGAACACCGCAGTGAAGTCACGCCGGAGCGACAGCTCCTTGCCGGCGAAGTAACCGAAGTCGGCCGTCCAGTCGCCGCGGATCGGCGGGAACGTCGGCAGATCGGCCTCGCGCAGACCGTCGAGATAGCCGCGCATCCGCGACTCCGCCTCGATCCAGTCCTGGGGGCCGGCCAGGTGCAGGATGTCGCTGTGACCGAGCGAGATCAGGTGCTCGGTCGCCGCTTTGGCACCCGCGACCTGGTCGGCGGACAGACTCACTCCATCGGATCCGGACGCCGTCTGCAGGGTCACGAACGGCATGTCGACCGACATGCCGCGCAGCACATGGAACACCCGCACCTGCGGAGCGAGCACCACGATGCCGTCGGCCTGCTCACGCGACAGCTGCCGCACCGCATGGCCGATCGCCTCCGGTGTCGTGTCGGCGAGGTTCAGGGTCGAGACCGAATAGCCCTCCTCCCGCGCCGCATCCTCGATGCCGGCGATGGACGAGGTGGGTCCGAACTCGCCGATCGTCGCGGACAGGATCCCCAGCATGTTCGACTTGCTGGTGACCAGGGCGCGCGCGGCGAGGTTCGGCCGGTAGTCGAGGACCGAGATGGCATCGAGCACCTTGGCCTTCGTCTCGGGCCGGATGCTCGGATGATCGTTGAGCACCCGGGAGACCGTCTGATGCGAGACCCCGGCCAGTCGCGCGACGTCGCGGATACTCGGCAGGCGGGCGCGCTCGGAGGCGGTGGACATCACTTGCCTCCTTGCGTGTGCACGGTCACATCCCCACTACATTATGTCGGTCGACGCCGGCGCGTGCACCTCTCGACGGCGGGACCGTCGCCGAACGGCTTGTGCCCGGGCACCGGAACGACCCCCCGGTTTCGTCGGGCGGCACCGGATCCGCTCCGGCCCGCATGGCATGGTGACGACGTGGACACTCTGCTGCGCGGCGGGCGCGTGATCGACCCGAAGACGGAGACCGACCGGATCACCGATCTGCTGATCGCGGGCGGGCGCGTGGCGGCGGTCGGCGACGGGCTCACGGCGCCACCCGATGGCGAGGTCGTCGATGCCGCCGGCCTCATCATCGGGCCGGGTTTCGTCGACCTGCACAGCCACGTGCACTCGATCGCGGGGCACCGGCTGCAGGCGATGGACGGTGTCACCACCGCCCTCGACCTCGAAGCAGGGCTCATGCCGATCGCCGACGCTCTCGCGCGCGCCGCGGCCGACGGGCGCCCCCTGAACTACGGGTTCTCGGCCTCCTGGTCGCAGGCACGGGCATACGCGCACCTCGACCGGGTGCCCGTCGCCGACTTCACCGCGTCGATGGATCTGCTCGGCACGCCCGAGTGGCAGCGCTCCTCCTCCCCCGCGGAACGCCGCCGCTGGCTCGGTCTGCTCGAAGACGAGCTGGGGGCGGGGGCTCTCGGCATCGGCGTTCTCATGGGATACGCACCACGGTCCGATCCCGACGAATATCTCGACCTCGCACGTCTGGCCGCCGCAGCGCACGCCCCGACCTTCACGCACGTGCGGGAGCTGATCGAAGCCGACCCCCGCACGCCGATCGACGGCTCGGAAGAGCTCGTGCGCGCCGCTGCCGAGACCGGGGCCGCGATGCACCACTGCCATGTGAACAGCACCTCGCTGCGCCACGTCGACCGCGTGCTGGGCCTGCTCGACCGCAGCCGCGCCGCCGGATCCCGCGTCACCGTCGAGGCGTACCCCTACGGGGCCGGCAGCACGGCGATCGGCGCCTTCTTCCTGGCGCCGGAGAAGCTCCCAGGCCTCGGCATCACTCCACGGTCTCTCGTGCTCGTCGACACCGGCGAGCGCATCGCCGATGAGGCCCGCCTGCGCGAGGTACGCGCGACGGACCCCGGCGCCACCTGCATCGTCGCGTTCCTCGACGAGGGCGACCCGTTCGACCGCGCACACCTGCACCGCGCCCTGGCCTACCCGGATTCGATCGTGGCCAGCGATGCGATGCCGATCTCGTGGAACGCGAGCGGCGGACGCACCGTGTACGAACAGCGCGACTGGCCGCTCCCCGCGGGCGGCCACACTCATCCGCGCACCGCGGGCACCTTCGCGAAGTCGTTGCGGCTCATGGTTCTCGAGAGCGGCACGTGGAGCTGGCTCGAGGCCTTCCGCCGCTGCTCGTTCCTCCCCGCGCGGGTCCTGGACGAGGTCTCGTCCGGCATGCGGGGCAAGGGACATCTGGCGGTCGGCGCGGATGCCGACATCGTGGTGATCGACCCGACGACGCTGACCGACAGGGCGAGCTACGCCGACCCGATCCGACCGTCGCGGGGCGTCCGGGAGCTCTACGTGCACGGCACTCGCGTCGTGCACGAAGGAGAGATCGCGACCGCAGCCCTGCCGGGCCGCGCCGTACGAGGGGATGCCGCGTGAACGACGACCTGCAGGAGTTCTTGGACGCCACCGCCGCAGACCTGGGCGTCCCCGGCGCGGTGGTCGGTGTGATCGACGGGGATCGGGAGCTCATCGCGACGACCGGCGTCGCCGCGGTCGACACCGGCGCGGCGGTGACGGAGAGCACCCTGTTCCAGGTCGGCTCGACCTCGAAGACCTTCACGGGAACCGTCGCGATGCACCTGGTCGAGAACGGCGCACTCGACCTGGACACACGCGTGGTCGACGTGCTCCCCGACTTTCGTCTCGCCGACGGGGAGGCCCTCGCGGCGCTGCGCATCCGGCACCTCCTCACGCATTCCGGAGGGTTCCTGGGTGACGCGGATGATCGGCCAGGGTGGGATGACGACGCCCTCGCCCGCAACGTGGCCACCTTCTCCGATCTTCCGCAGTTCTTCGCGCCCGGTACCATCGCCTCGTACAGCAACGCCGGCATCCGGCTGCTGGGTCGCGTGATCGAGACGATCACGGATGAGACGTTCGAGCAGGCGGTGCAGCGCGTCGTCCTCGATCCGCTGGGCATGACGGAGACGTTCTTCTTCCCGTGGGACGTGATCGCTCGCCCCCATGCCGTGGGGCACGTCCCCGGCGAGAACGGAGCGATGGCGACGTTCCCGCACTGGCCCTTGACTCGCGACATCGCGGCCGAGGGCGGCATCGTGTCGTCGGTGCGCGATCAGCTCACCTACGCCCGTTTCCAGATGCGCGGCGAGTCCGAGGGCACGCCACCCGTGGGCGACGCGACCCGGCTCCTGATGCAGCAGCCCCACCTCGCCGCCGGTCCGCCCATCGACGCGATCGGTCTGCCCTGGCTACTCAGCCGACACGGTTCGGCTCGCGTCGTGATGCACGGGGGGAACATCTCCGACACGCAGCTGAGCGAGTTCGTGATGGCTCCGGAGGAGGACCTGGCCGTCACCGTGCTGACCAACAGCGGCAGCGGCAAGGCGCTCGGGGCGCAGCTCGTCGACTGGTGCTTCGCACGGCTTCGCGGCATCGAGAAGCCCCCCGAGACGGCAGAGCTGCACGCGGTGGAGCTGCTCGAGGAGATGGTCGGCACCTACGACGCCGGGCAGTGGCGCTACGACGTCACCCGTGTCGGCGATGCGCTCGAGTTCGCGATGGTGCTGCGTGAGGACATCGCCGCCCTCGGCATCCCGGCCCGCCCGCCGCTGCGGCTGCGCGTGCGCGCCGACGGCGCCCTCATCACCGACGCCGATCAGCCCGTCGGGCGCGTGCTCGACGCGGCTGAGGGTGGTCCCGAGCTGCTCCACGTGGGCATGCGCGCCGTGCGACGCCGCTGACCGCCGATCCTTCGTCCGGGCGCACCAAGGTCTGGGGAAGTCTCGTCGCCGGGCACCAACGAGGCGATGGAGCACGCGAATAGTCTCGGCCCCATCGCCGTCGCCCGAAGACGACGGCCCCACTCGACGAAGAGGAGCGCACGTGTCCGACCTGAACGAAATCGGCAGCTGGGTGCGGGAGAACCTTCCCACGATGCTGGCCGACGCGCACATTCCCGCGGCATCCGTCGCGATCCTGGCCGGTGGCGAGATCTTCACCACCGCAGCCGGGATCCTCAACCGCAACACCGGCGTCGAAGCCGACGAGGACTCGGTCTTCCAGATCGGCTCGATCACGAAGACGTGGACCGCGACGCTCATCATGCAGCTCGTCGACGAGGGTCTGCTCGACCTCGATGCCCCGGTGCGCGACACCGTGCCCGCGTTCGCGATCGGCGATGACGCGGCGGCGAGCGCGATCACCCCCCGCCAGCTGCTGAGCCACGTGAGCGGGTTCGAGGGCGACCTCTTCAACGACACGGGTGTCGGCGATGACGCGGTCGAGAAGTATCTCACGACGATCGCCGACGCTCCGCAGCTCTTCGCCCCCGGCGAGCGCTTCTCGTACAACAACGCCGCATTCGTGGTGCTCGGCCGCATCGTCGAGGTGCTGCGCGGCACGTCGTACGACCAGGCGCTGCGCACGCATCTCGCCGCCCCGCTGGGCCTCACGCACGTGGCCACGACGGCCGCCGAGGCGATCATGTTCCGTGCAGCGCTCGGGCACATCCCCGCCGAGAGCGGCGATGAGCCGGTCCCCGCGCCGGTGTGGAGCCTGGTGCGCTCGAACGCCCCGGCCGGATCGATGCTCGCCATGACGGCACGCGACCTCGTGACCTACGCCCGCATGCACCTCGACGGCGGGGTCTCCGCCGACGGCACGCGGGTGCTCTCGGAGCAGAGCGTGCGAGCGATGCAGGAGCGACAGGTCGATCTGCCGGAGCTCGGCCTGATGGGCGATGCCTGGGGCCTCGGCTGGGAGATCTTCGACTGGGACGGCGGACCCGTGATCGGGCACGACGGCGGCACGATCGGACAGAACGCGTTCCTGCGGATGGTCCCTGGCGCGGGGGTCGCGGTGGCCGTGCTCACGAACGGCGGGCGCACGGTCGACGCCTATCACGCGATCACATCGAAGGTGCTGGCGGCTCTCGCCGGGGTCACCGTACCCGCGCTCCCCTCGGTTCCGGAGTCACCGGTGCCGATCGACCTCGAACGGGTGCTGGGCACCTACTCGTCGTCGGTCTCCGACTCGACGGTGCGCGTCGACGACCAGGGTCGCATCTGGCTGGAGCGCACCATGAAGGGCATCTTCGCCGAGCTGGGTCCGGCTCCCGAACCGGTGGAGCTCGTCGGCTGGGCCGGCGACACCCTGCTCCCTCGCGAACCGCAGAACGGCATGCACATGCCGCATGCGTTCGTCGGCGACGACGGCAGCGGCCGCGCGCTGTACCTGCACACCGGACGCGCCGATCGCCGGGTGGACGCGTGACCATCACGACGAGCCCGGCATCCGAGACGTCGGCGCAGATCGCCGAGATCTTCGCCGGCGCGGGAGCCATGGGCTTCCTGCACGCGCGGGAGATCGGCGTGGCCGACGGTCCCGAGGTGACCGTCGGCGCCGACGATCCGGTGGTGCTCGCCTCGGTCTTCAAGATCCTGGTGCTCACCGCCTACGTGCGGGCGGTCGCCGCGGGCGAGCTCGACCCGACGGCCCGCACGACCGTGACGGCGCGCTACCGGATCGGCGGCGTGGGCACCGCCGGCTTCGCGGACGACGTCGAGGCCAGTTGGCGCGACCTGGCGCTGAACATGATGTCGATGAGCGACAACGCGGCCACCGACGTGATCTACCACCGCCTCGGAACCGAGGCGGTGGACCGGGTCATCGCCGACCTGGGGTTGGCGGACACCCGACTCATCGGATGCTGCGAAGACCTGTTCGCCTCGGTGATCGCCGACCTCGGCGGTACCCCGGACAGCCACCTGGACGAGCTGTTCACCGGCGCGACCGCAGAGCAGATCCTCGCGCTCGACGCCGTGCAGCCGCTGCGGACCTCGCACTCCACGCCGCGGGATGTCACCACACTGCTGAACGCCCTGTGGACCGACACCGCAGCCGCGGCCGAGGCCTGCCGTCAGGCGCGCGACATCATGGCGCTGCAGATCTGGCCGCATCGGCTGACCGCCGGATTCCCCGGCGAGGTGCGCATCGCCGCGAAGACCGGCACGCTGCCCACCTGGCGCAACGAGGCCGGCGTCGTGACCTATCCCGACGGCCGTCGGTACGCGGTGGCCGTGTTCACCCGGGCCGCCTCGCTCGCCGACCGGCAGCCGCTCGTCGACGCCTCGATCGGCCGTGCCGCCTTCGCCGCCGTCGAGGCCCTGCGCACACAGACCGTCTGATCCGCACTCCCCCTGCACCACCGCACTCCCCCTGCACGACCCACCTGCACCATCCCGAACACTGCTGGAGGCTTCTGATGCGTTCTCGTACCCCGCTGATCGCGCTGCTCGGCGCTGCGGCGCTCGCCCTGACATCCTGCGCCGCGGGCGCCCCACCGAGCGGAGGCGACGGCACCGACGGCGTGCTCGCCGACGGCAAGACCTTCACCTCGGTGATCTCCACCGATCCGGGCAGTCTCGATCCGTTCGTCACCGTGATGTCGGTGGCGCGATCCATCGACCGTTTCCTCTACGCACGGCTCGTGGAAGTGCTGGAGGACGGCAGCATCGCCTCAGGCCTCGCCGACTCCTGGGAGGCGGACACGACCACGGCGACCTTCACGCTGCGCGACGGCATCACCTGTGAAGACGGCACCCCGCTGACGGCGACCGATGTGGCCGCGAACATCACCCACATCGGCGACCCCGCCAACGGCTCTCCTCTGGTCGGGCTGCAGGTGCAGCCGGGCACCAGTGCCGTGGGTGACGACGCCACCGGCACCGTGACGGTCACCAGCGGACGACCGGACTCGTTCCTGATCGAGAACATCGGGAGCATCTCCATCGTCTGCGGCTCGGTGATCGACGACCCGGATGCGCTCGCGAAGGGCGCCGGCGCGACCGGGATGTTCACCATGACCGAGGTCGTGCCGAACAGCCAGTACACGCTGACCCGCCGCGACGACTTCACCTGGGGACCCGACGACTGGGACCCGAAGCAGAAGGGTCTCCCCGACGCGGTGGTGTTCCGGGTGGTCCCGAACGAGACGACCGCCACCAACCTGCTGCTCTCCGGTGAGGTCAACGCCGCTCTCGTGATCGGCCCCGACAACCAGCGTCTGAAGGACGCGGGCCTGTTCCACACCGAGATCCCGACTCCGGCGGGGCAGTTCATCTTCAATCAGGCGGAGGGACGCCCCACGGCTGATCAGGCCGTGCGCGAAGCGCTGATCGAAGCCCTCGACCTCGACCAGATGCGCCAGGTGCTCGGCAGCGGCGCCGGCACCGTTCCGACGGGTCTCGTGACCGTGTCGCCGAATCCCTGCCGCGCCGACGTGCTCACGGGCTTCATGCCGGAGTTCGATGCGAAGGCCGCCGCCGCCGCCCTCGACAGCGCCGGCTGGAAGGCCGGCAGCGACGGGGTGCGCACCAAGGACGGGGAGACGCTGACGCTGCGCATGATCTACTCCTCGCAGCTCGGCGACGCCGGCAACGCGTCGGCGGAGCTCGCCCAGGCCGCGTGGAAGGATCTCGGAGTCGACATCACCGTCGCCGCCGTGGACTCCCCGACGCTGAGCGAGACCCTGTTCTCCACCGGCGACTGGGACATCTCGGCCGCACCGCTCACGGTCTCGCTGCCCAGCATGCTCGTGCCGTTCTACTCCGGTCCGACACCGCCCAACGGCACCAACTTCGCCTCCATCGACAACCCGGAGTACACCGACGCCGTCACCGCGGCATCCGCCAAGGCCGGCAGCGAAGGATGCGACGACTGGGGCGCTGCGGAACAGGCCCTGTACGCGACGACCAGCGTCGTGCCGTACGCGAACATCAACCGCTCGACCTTCGCGACCAAATCGACGTTCACCGAGGGCGACGGCATCGACCCCACGTCGATCCGCATGTACGAGTAGACCGAAGACCGGAGACAGCCGATGGCCAGCACCACCGCCACGCAGGCGATACTGATCAGATCCGCACGGTCGGACAACCCGTGGGTGTCCTTCCTGGTCCGGCGCGGAGGGCAGTTCGTGCTCTCGGTGTGGGTGCTGGTCACGGCTGCCTTCCTCATGATCCACCTCGTGCCGGGCGACCCGGTGCGCGCTGCCCTCGGGCTGAACGCCCCGGCCGAGCTGGTCGAGGCCCGACGCGCGGCGCTCGGCCTCGACCAGCCGCTCATCGTGCAGTACTTCCGCTACATCGGGGGCCTGTTCACGGGCGACATGGGCTCCTCGATGATCACCAGTCAGCCGGTCTCCGAGATCATCGCCACCCGGCTCCCCGCCACGCTGCAGCTCGCCGTGCTCGCTGTCGTGCTCGTGCTCCTGGTCTCGGTCCCCCTCGGGGTGACGATGGCCGTCGCCACCCGCGGCGGGCGGCGACGTGGCCTCGAACTCGCCTTCGCGACCGGATCGGTCATCCTGGCCGCGATTCCCGAGTTCCTGCTCGCCGTCGGTCTCGTCTACGTCTTCGCGGTGTCGCTGGGCTGGTTCCCGGTGGCGGGCAACACCGCGCCGTTCTCGCTCGTGCTGCCCGTGGTGGCGCTCGCGGTCGGACCGATCGCCGTGTTCTCCCGCATCATCCGGGTCGAGGTGCTCTCGGTGCTCGGTCAAGACTTCATCCGCACCGCACGGGCGAAACGTCTGGCCCCGCACCGCATCTACTCGCGCCACGCGCTGCCGAACGCCATGACCGCGACCCTCACCCTCACCGGCCTGCTCCTGACCGGCATGGTCGCCGGCACCGTGCTCGTGGAGAACGTCTTCGCCTGGCCGGGCCTGGGCACCATGATCGTGCAATCGATCCTCAGCAAGGATTACTCCGTCGTGCAGGGCATCGTGCTCGTCTACGGGGTCGGGGTGCTCGTCGTGAACCTCGTGATCGACGTGATCCTCGCGCTCCTCGATCCTCGCTCCACCATCAGGGAGGCATGATGTCGGCACGCACCGCCTGGTCGGGCATCGTCCGTTCACCCCTCGGGATCACGGCTCTCAGCCTGATGCTCCTCGTCACCCTCGGCGCGATCTTCGCCCCGATCATCTGGGGTGCGCAGGCCGAGCAGGTGAATCCGGCCGCCATCACCCAGGGCCCCAGCGCCGAGCACCTGCTGGGCACCGACACCCTCGGACGCGACGTGCTCGCCCGTGTCCTGGTCGCGACCCGGCTCTCCGTGGTGCTCGCGGTGATCGCCGTGATCATCGGGGTGGTCGCCGGCACCCTCCTCGGCACGGCGCCGTCGGTGCTCCCCCGGTGGCTCGGACGCCCGATCGTCGGGTTCGTCAACATCGCGGTCGCCTTTCCCGGCCTCCTGCTCGCCCTGTTCTTCGCGGTCATCTTCGGCGTCGGCTCCACGGGCGCCGTGCTTGCGATCGGATTCGCGATGGCTCCGCAGTTCGCCCGACTCACGCAGACCCTGTCGGCCGCGATCGCGGGCCGCGACTTCATCTCCGCCGCCCAGGTCGCCGGCGTCTCGCGCTTCCGCATCCTGATCCGCCACGTCCTGCCGAACATCGGCGAACCGCTCATCGTGAACGCGACAGTGGCGGCCGGCTCGGCGCTGCTCGCCTTCGCCGGGCTGTCGTTCCTCGGCCTCGGCGTGCAGGTGCCCGAATACGACTGGGGCCGGCTGCTCGGCGAGGGCCTGAACCGCATCTACCTGAACCCGGCGGCCGCCCTCGGCCCCGCCGTGGCGGTCGTCATCGCGGGACTCGCGTTCAATCTCCTGGGCGAGACCGCGGCCGCAGCCCTCGGCGGACGATCCGCCAGGCGCCGGCACCGTCTCCCCGCCGTCGCGCTCCCCGGCGCGAGCACGCCCGGCGCCGCCCAGCCCGCGCAGGTCGACGGTGAAGAAGTGGTGCTCCTCGTCGACGACCTGCGCGTCTCCTTCCCGACGCCGGCCGGCTGGGTCACCCCGGTGCGCGGCGTCTCGTTCACGATCTCGCGCGGTGAGGCGATCGGTGTCGTCGGCGAATCCGGCTCGGGCAAGAGCCTCACCGCGCTCGCGGCCGCCCGCCTCATCGAACGCCCGGGTCATGTCGCCGCCGACCGCCTCGACTTCTGCGGCACGCCGTTGATGACCACATCGGACCGCGCGGTGCGGAGCCTGCTCGGCACCTCGCTCTCGATGGTGTTCCAGGACCCGATGACCTCGTTCAATCCGACCAGGCGCATCGGATCGCAGCTCGCCGAGGCCGCCTCCGAGCACCAGGACATCACCCGGAAGCAGGCCATGGATCGGGCGATCGAACGCCTGCAGTCGGTCCGGGTGCCCGCGGCCACCCGACGCGCCCACCAGTACCCCCACGAGTTCTCCGGCGGCATGCGACAGCGCGCCATGATCGCCATGGGACTCATGAACCACCCGCGTCTGATCATCGCGGATGAGCCGACGACAGCGCTCGACGTGACCGTGCAGCGGCAGGTGCTCCAGCTGTTGGCGGGCGTGCGCCGCGACACCGATGCGGCCATCCTGCTGATCAGCCACGACATCGCCGTGGTCGCCCAGACCTGCGACCGAGTGCTGGTCATGTACGCGGGCCGCATCGTCGAGGACCTGCCTGCGGCCACGCTGCACACCGACGCCCGGCACCCGTACACGCGAGCCCTGCTCGAGGTCGTTCCCGAGCTCGACGCCGACCGCAGCGAGCCGCTCAAGATGATCCCCGGCCGTCCCCCGGCTCCCGGGGCATTCCCGGTCGGCTGCGCGTTCGCCGCCCGCTGTCCTCTCGCGACCGATCTCTGCCGCGAGAGCGATCCCGAGCTGGTGGCGGATGCCGATGGACACCGCGTCGCGTGCTGGCACCCGGTGGACGGCGAGGCCCCGGTCCCGGTGGCGATCGCCACGGTCGCCGACGAGACGACCGCAGAAGAGGAAGAGACGGTCCTGCGATGAGCGAGCTGCGTTTCGATCAGGTCAGCGTGCGCTACGGCACGCATCGTTCCGGCCTCACCGCCGTCGACGACGTCTCGCTCGTGGTCCCGTCCGGATCCGTCGTCGGACTCGTCGGCGAGTCGGGATCCGGAAAGTCGACCCTGGCCCGCGCGGCGATCGGGCTGGCCCCGATCAGCGAGGGGACCATCACGCTCGACGGCGTGGACGTGCGGACCTTCCGTCGTCGTCGCCCGATCCAGATGGTGTTCCAGGATCCGTTCTCCTCACTCGATCCGCGCATGACGATCGGCGAGTCGATCGCCGAGGCGCTGCCGCGTGACATCCGCGGTGCGAACGCCCGGCGCACCGAGGTCGCCCGTCTGCTCGACCTCGTGAGCCTCGACGCCGACCGCGCGCAGTCGCTCCCTGCCGCGCTCTCGGGCGGACAGCGTCAGCGCATCGCCCTGGCCAGGGCGCTCGCCGCCCGGCCCGAGGTCGTGATCGCCGACGAGATCACCTCAGCACTCGACGTGTCGGTGCAGGGCTCCGTGCTCAACCTCGTGCGGGAGCTGCGTGGCGAGCTCGACCTCACGATGCTGTTCATCTCGCACAATCTGTCTGTCGTGCGCTACCTGAGCGACTACATCGCGGTGATGTACCTCGGGCGCATCGTCGAGTTCGGGCCCACCGAGCAGGTGCTCGCCGACCCGCAGCACCCGTACACGCGGGATCTGCTGCAGGCGGCGCCCACCCGGCACGGGAACCTGCTCGCGGTCGATCCGCTCGCACCGATCGATGTCGAGCCGGCCGATCCGCACGCGCCGCCCAGCGGATGCCGCTTCCACCCGCGGTGTCCGATCGGCCCGGCCGCACGACCCGACCGTCAGATCTGCGTCATCGCGGAGCCTCCGCTGCCCGCGGGCACGGCGGGCGCTGCCTGTCATTTCGCGGGGACGCCTGCCGACGCCGCGCTCGGGACTGTGCCCACCTCCCAAAGCATCCCCCTGGTTTCGGCCGCGACCACAACACGGTCCCCGCTCTCAGCGGACACAGTGGACTGACCATCGATTGGAGCTCTCATGAACCGCGTCACCGTCGACGACCTGCTCTCCGTCCGCACGCCCGAGCAGCCCGCGCTGTCTCCGGACGGCACCCGCATCGCCTTCGTGCTGCGGACCACCGACCGCGACGGCGACCGCGACGCACGGGCGCTGTGGCAGGTTCCGGCCGCGGGCGGAACCCCCTCCGCGCTGACCTACGCGACGGCGGACTCGACGCCGGTATGGAGCCCGGACGGCTCGCAGCTGGCGTTCCTGCGCGCGCAGGACGGCCCCGCGCAGCTCTGGGTCCTCCCTGCAGGCGGCGGCGAGGCCCGCAGCCTGACCGCTCTCCCTCTCGGCGCCGGCGCCGCGGCCTGGAGTCCGGATGGTGCACGCATCGCCTTCACCGCCCCGGTCGACAGCGCGGCCCTCCCCGGAGAGGGCAAGGACACCATCCTGGCCCGTCGTTCGGCTCCCACCGGCACCGACCGTCTCGGCTACAAGGCGGATGGCGCCGGAACCCTCGGCACGCTCGTGCAGCAGCTGCACGTGCTCGACGTCGCCTCCGGGAAGATCACCGTGCTCACGCGTGGACGCTCGCACGCCTCCGAGCCCTTCTGGTCGCCGGACGGCACCCGCATCGCCTACTCCGCGAGCGTCGAGGACGATGCGGACCTGACGATGCGGATCCCCGTGCTCGTGTGCTCATCCACCGACCCGAACAGCCCCCCGGTGCAGGTCAGCGCCGCCGACGTGCAGGCGACGGCGGTGGGCTGGACCCCCGACGGTCGCCACGTGCTCGCGGCCGGACGCACCGACACCGAGGTCGGCAACGCGGACCTGCTGCTGTTCCCCGTCGACGGCGGAGACCCGCGGAACCTCACCGCCGGCCTCGACCGCAACGTGATGCCCGGTGGTCCGGGCTACCCCGGCGGCATGCCGCAGTTCACGGAGGACGGCGACATCGTGTTCTGCCTTCGCGACAACGGCTACTCGCACGTGTACCGGGTCGCGCAGGACGGCTCCGGTGCCGCGCCTCTCGTGAACGGCACCGCGAACGTCTCGGGGCTGTCGGTCGCAGGATCGTCCGCCGCGATCGTGCTCGCCACACCGGAGTCGTTCGGCGATGTCGCGCTCCTGGACCTCTCCGACGGCACGGCGCGCACCCTCACCGACTACGGCACTCCCGAGTTCGAGCTCGTGCCCGCGGAGGAGCGCCGATTCACGATCTCCGACGGTACGGTCGTCACCGGCTGGCTGCGCCGCGACCCCGACGCCGCTGGCCCGCTCCCGCTCCTGCTCGACATCCACGGCGGGCCGCACAACGCCTGGAACGGGGCAGCGGACATCGCCCACCCTTATCACCAGGTGCTCACGCGACGCGGCTGGGCGGTCCTGACCCTCAACCCCCGAGGAAGCGACGGCTACGGCGACGCGTTCTTCTCGGCGGTATCCGGCGGCTGGGGAGTCAACGACGCGAACGACTTCCTGGAGCCGATCGACGCTCTCGTGGCGGAAGGCGTCGCGGATCCGGCGCGCCTCGCCGTCACGGGCTACAGCTACGGCGGCTTCATGACGTGCTTCCTCACCTCGCGCGATGACCGCTTCGCCGCCGCTGTCGCCGGTGGCGTCGTCACCGACCTGTTCTCGATGGGCGGCACGTCGGACTTCGGCCACTACCTCTCCTCCAAGGAGAACGGCGGTCTGCCGTGGCGCGACGAGGAGCGCATCTCCGCGCAGTCGCCGTTCACGCGGGTCGATCAGGTGAAGACGCCGACGCTGATCCTGCACGGCGCAGCCGACGACCGCTGCCCGGTGGGTCAGGCGGAGCAGTGGTTCACGGCGCTGCGCGAGCGCGGGGTGCCGACCCGTCTCGTGCTCTACCCCGGTGGCTCGCACCTCTTCGTGCTCTCCGGGCCGCCGTCGCACCGCGCCGACTTCTCGCAGCGGGTGATCGATTGGGTGGAGCAGTACGCCCCGCCAGCGGGGAAGCCGGTGCGCGCACGACTCGACGCCCGGCATTGGCAGCAGCGACTGAGCGCCCTGGCCGAGGCGCACAAGGTTCCCGGGGCGACCCTCGGCATCCTCCGTCTCGGGGAAGAGCCCGTGTATGCGCACCACGGCATACTCAACGTGCGCACGGGGATCGAGACCACCGACGACTCGGTGTTCCAGATCGGCTCGATGAGCAAGGTGTGGACCACCTCGGTGGTGATGAAGCTCGTCGACGAGGGCAGGCTCGACCTCGACACCCCGATCGTGGAGTACGTCCCGGAGTTCGCCTCGTCGGATCCCGAGGTCACCCGCACCGTGACGATGCGTCACCTGCTCAACCACACGAGCGGGATCGACGGCGACGTGTTCACCGATACCGGCCGCGGAGACGACACCCTGGAGAAGTACGTCGCGCTGCTCGACGGCATCGCGCAGAACCACCCGCTCGGTGCCACGATGTCGTACTGCAACTCCGGATTCGTGCTGGCCGGTCGGGTGATCGAGAAGATCACGGGTGCCAGCTGGGACCAGGCGATGCGCGACCTGTTGATGACGCCCCTCGGTCTCACGCACTCCTGCACGCTCCCCGAAGAGGCCATCATGTTCCGTGCCGCCAGCGGCCACACCGAAGTGGGTGATGACGGACCGACCCTCGCCCCGGCGTGGATGCTCCCCCGCGCGATGGGACCCGCGGGACTGGTGAACTCCACGACCGCCGACGTGCTCGCGTTCGCGCGCATGCACCTCACGGGAGGACTCGCCGCCGACGGCACGCGGGTGCTGTCGGAGGAGAGCGTGCGACGGATGCAGCAGCGGGAGGTCGACATGCCCGATCCGTACTCGCTCGGAGACGCCTGGGGCGTGGGGTGGATCCTGTTCGACTGGGACGGGCGCCGACTCTACGGACACGACGGGAACACCATCGGCCAAGCCGCGTTCCTGCGCATCCTGCCAGACGAGCAGCTCGCGGTGACGATGCTCACCAACGGCGGCAACACGCATGACCTGTATGCCGAGCTGTTCGACGAGATCTTCTCTGAGCTCGCGGATGTGCACGTGCCGGCGGGCCTCACCCCTCCGGAGGAGCCGTTCGCCGACGACTTCTCCGAGTTCGAGGGCATCTACGACCGCTCCGGGGTCCGCACCGAGATCTTCCGCGGCGACGAAGGTCTCCGCATGCGCACCACGCTCAACGGCCCCCTCGCCGCCCTCCTCCCCGATCCGGTGCAGGAGCACCCGCTGGTCCCGGTGCGTCACGGCGAGTTCGTGATGCGACCGGAGGGCGAGCAGGGGTGGCATGCTGTGGTCTTCTACTCCCTGCCCACCGGCGAGCGCTACCTGCACCACGGCGTCCGCGCGGCGCCGAAGGTGTCGTGATGAGCGTGCAGGCGGACGTGGACCTCGACCGGGTCCTGGCCGACATCGAGACCCTCGTCTCCTGCGAGTCCCCCTCCGACGACCTCGACGCCGTCTCCCACAGCGCCGATGTCGTCGCATCCCTCGGCGAGCGGCTGCTGGGCGTGGCCCCCGAGCGCATCGTGATCGAAGGGCGCACGCATCTGCGGTGGCGGTTCGGCGAACCGGCGGTGCTGGTCCTCGGTCATCACGACACGGTCTGGCCGCTCGGCTCGCTGCGGAGACTTCCGTTCCGCCTCGACGACGGCGTGCTGCGGGGGCCGGGATGCTTCGACATGAAGACCGGCGTGGTGATGGCATTGCACGCCGTGGCGGCGCTGCCCGACCGCACCGGCGTCAGCATCCTGATCACGGGTGACGAGGAACTCGGTTCGCCGAGCTCACGCGCACTGATCGAGCAGGAGGCGCTCGGCTGTGCCGCGGCTTTCGTGCTGGAGGCCGCGGCCGAGGGCGGCGCCGTGAAGATCGCGCGCAAGGGCGTCTCGCTCTACCGGGTGCACGTCACCGGCCGGGCGGCTCACGCCGGGCTGGAACCGGAGCGCGGGGTGAACGCCGCCATCGAGGCCGCGCATCTGCTGCTCGCGATCGCCGATATCGGCGACCGCGCGGCGGGGACCAGTGTGACCCCTACGCTCGTGCGCGCCGGCAGCACCACGAACACGGTGCCGGCCGCGGCGGAGTTCGCGGTCGACGTACGGGTGCGCACAGTGGCGGAGCAGGACAGGGTGGATGCGGCGCTCCGCGACCTCCCTCCGACGATTCCGGGTGCGTCCGTCCGTATCGAGGGCGGTGCGAACCGACGTCCGCTGGAGCCGGAGTCGTCGGCGCACCTGTTCGCGCAGGCGGTCGCGATCGCCGCGCGCACCGGACTCACTCCGTTCCAGGGCGTCGCGGTCGGCGGGGCCTCGGACGGCAACTTCACCGCAGCGCTCGGCGTGCCGACGCTCGACGGCCTCGGTGCCGTCGGCGGTGGCGCGCACGCCGATGACGAGCACGTGGTGATCGCGATGATCCCCGAACGCACCCTGCTGCTGCAGGAGCTGATCGCCACCGTCCTGGCCGAGCGGGAGACACCGCTCGATCGGGATGCACGGGCCGGAGGAAGGGCATGAGCATGACGGATGCCGCCGCGTTCCGCGCTTCGCCGGAGGAGGCGGCCGATGCCGCGAGCGCCGCCGCCAGGAGAGCGGGAGTGGATATCCGCCTGCTTTCGGAGGTCGACGACTTCGCCCGGGTCGCCGAGCTGTTCCAGAGCATCTGGACGAAGCAGGGCGAGGCCTCTCCCGTCAACGTCGAGACCCTGCGGGCGCTGTCGAAGGCCGGCAGCTACGTGGGCGGTGCCTTCGAGCACGACGAGCTGGTGGGAGCGTGCTTCGGGTTCTTCGCCGCCCCCGGCCAGCGCGCCCTGCACAGCCACATCGCCGGTGTCTCTTCGCGCATGCGGGGCCGCAGCGTCGGCTTCGCCCTCAAGGTGCATCAGCGGGCATGGGCGCTCGACGAGGGGCTGGACGAGATCTCCTGGACGTTCGATCCGCTCATCAGCCGGAACGCGCATTTCAACCTCGTGAAGCTCGCGGCGAGCCCGACGTCGTATCACCGCAACTTCTACGGACACATGGCCGACGCCCTCAACGGCGCGGACGACACCGATCGGATGCTGGTGACCTGGTATGTGCGCGACCCCCGGGTCGTGGCCGCCTGCCACGGCGATCCCGCCGTCTCCGCCGACCGACCCGACGAGGGATTGACCGACGGATCCGCCGACGGATCCGCGCACGTCGAGCCCCTGCTCAGCGTGGGCGAGGATCTCGGGCCGCTCCGTCATCGCACCGACGCGCGCCTGGTGCGCGTGGCGTTGCCGCGCGACATCGAGACCCTGCGTCTGACCGAACCCGCCCGCGCGACCGCGTGGCGTCTGGCGCTGCGGGAGACGCTCGGATCATCGCTGGAGGGTGGAGGTCGCGTGCTCGCGTTCGACCGCTCCGGCGCCTACACCATCGACAGAGGAGAACAGGGATGAAGCTCACCGGATTCGAGCTGCGCGTGATCGAGATGCCCCTGGTGTCGCCGTTCCGGACGTCGTTCGGGGTGCAGACCGTGCGCGAGGCGCTGCTGGTCCGCGCGGTCACCGACGAGGCGGAGGGCTGGGGCGAGGGGGTCGCGATGAACGACCCGTTGTACTCCTCCGAGTACGTGGAGGCGAGCGTGGATGTGATCACGCGATTCCTGCTTCCGGCGCTCGCGCAGGTGAAGGATCTGGACGCGGGTGGCGTCGCGCCGGCGCTGGCGAAGTTCAAGGGGCACCGCATGTCGAAGGCCGCGGTCGAGCTGGCGATCCTCGATGCGCAGCTGCGCGCGGCCGGAGTGCCGCTCTCCCGCGAGCTCGGTGCCGTGCGCGACCGGGTCGACTGCGGTGTCTCGGTCGGCATCATGGACTCCATTCCCGAGTTGCTCGACGCCGTCGGCGGATACCTCGACGAGGGGTACGTGCGCATCAAGCTGAAGATCGAACCGGGATGGGACATCGACCCCGTGCGCGCGGTGCGGGAGCGCTTCGGCGACGACGTGCTGCTGCAGGTCGACGCGAACACCGCATACCACCGCGGCGACGCCCGGCATCTTGCCAAGCTCGACCCGTTCGACCTGCTCCTGATCGAACAGCCCCTCGACGAGGAGGATCTGCTCGGCCACGCGCAGCTCGCCCGGGCCATCACGACTCCGGTGTGCCTCGACGAGTCGATCGTGTCGGCCCGCGCGGCGGCGGATGCGATCGCCCTCGGCGCGTGCTCGATCGTGAACATCAAGCCCGGCCGCGTCGGCGGATACCTCGAAGCGCGTCGCATCCACGACGTGTGCGTGGCCAACGACATCCCGGTGTGGTGCGGCGGGATGCTCGAGACCGGGATCGGCCGTGCGGCGAACGTCGCTCTCGCGGCTCTGCCCGGCTTCACGCTCCCCGGCGACACCTCGGGTTCGGGCCGCTACTACTCCCGCGACATCACCGAGCCGTTCGTCGTCGAAGACGGCACACTCACGGTTCCGACGGGCCCGGGGATCGGTGTCACCCCGGACCAGGCTGCGCTGGACGCCGTGACGGTCCGCACCGAGTGGATCGCCGTCTGAGCACAGGATGACCGCCCGAGCCGGGCACGACGATCCTGTCGAGATCGACCAAGAGTCGATACGATTTCGTCGTGCCCCACAGCTCCGCGACCGGCGGTCTCCCCCTACCCTGGGCCCTGTGCTCATGTCCGTGACGACCAGGCCCCGCGCCAGCCTCGGCCGGGTCATCGAAGACCTCGGCAACACCCTGCTCGAGGTCGTGAGCGGTGCGGCCGACGACGACGCCGAGATCGAGACGGTCGTCATCCACGACGTCCTCGACGATGCCATGCCGATGCGCGGTGCCCTCGTCCTCGGCGTCGGGCTGAGCGACCCCGAGGAGATCGCCGCACTGCTGCAGACCCTCGCCGCCCAGCACGCCTCCGCCCTCGTGCTACGCGCCCCGGTGCGCGCCGAGCAGCCGGTGCGCGATGCGTCCGAGGCCACCGGCATCCCTGTCCTCGCCCTCACCCGCGGGGCGTCGTGGGCACAGTTGGCCGCGATGCTGCGCTCGCTCATCGCCGAGGGCGACGTCGGCGATCAGGGAGCCACCACGCTCGGCGGGATGCCTTCCGGCGATCTCTTCGCCCTCGCCAACGCGATCGCCACCCTGTTGAACGCACCGGTCACGATCGAGGACCGCAACTCCCGGGTCGTCGCGTTCTCGGGGCGCCAGCACGAAGCCGATCCGGCACGCATCGAGACGGTTCTCGGACGACAGGTCCCCGAGCGGTTCGCACGCCAGCTCGAAGAGCGCGGGGTCTTCCAGGAGCTGTATCGCAGCGAGGATCCGATCGACGTCGGCCCCGTGCTCAACACCGAGGGCCTTCCGTCCTTCCCCCGCGTGGCCCTGGCCGTGCGCGCGGGCGACGAGATCCTCGGATCGATCTGGGCCGCGGTGCAGGAGCCGCTCTCCCCCGACCGTGTGCGTGCGCTGAAGGACTCCGCCGGCTTGGTGGCCCTGCACATGCTGCGCCTGCGGGCCGGTGCCGATGTCGAGCGCCGGCTGCGCGCCGATCTGCTCGCCACCATCCTCGAAGGGGGTCCGGGGGCGGCGGACGCCACGGCGCGGCTGCGGCTGAACGACCACCGATGCGTGGTCCTCGCGCTGTCCGCGGCGGAAGAGGCCGACGACGAACCATCGGCCGGCGCCCGGGGTGTCGCGGAGAGACAGCACATCGCCGACGCCTTCGCCGTGCACCTGGGCGCGGTCTACCTCCGTTCCGCCGTCGCCGTGATCGGCGATGTCGTGTACGCCGTGGTCGGCACCCGCCCGGAGCAGGGCGATGCCGACTCCGGAGCCGAGCGCAGCGACGCGGACAACCGCGCTGCGCGTGTGGCCACCGACTTCCTCGGTCGGCTCGGAGCGACCAGCGAGATCCGCATCGGCGTCGGTACGGTGGCGGACGAGACCGCCGGTATCCCCTCATCCCGCGCGAACGCCGACCGCGCCCTCCGCGTGGTCCGACAGGCCCCGTCGCATGAACCGGTGGCACGCTTCACCGCTGTGCAGATGGAGGCACTGCTGGTCGAGCTCGGCGACCTCGTGCGTGCACGGGGTGACCAGCCCACCGGCCCCGTCGCCCAGCTCCTCGCCCAGGATCGGGAGAAGGGCACGCACCTGGTCGAGACGCTGCGGGCCTGGCTCGATGCCTTCGGCGATGTCGCGGTGGCCGCAGCCCGGGTCTACACGCACCCGAACACCTTCCGGTATCGGCTGCGCCGACTGTCGGAGATCAGCGGACTCGATCTGACCGATCCGGAAGCCCGGTTCTCGGCCATGGTGCAGCTGCGTCTGCTCGTTCCCCGCGACTGACGCCCCCCTCGCACCATCAGGGGACAGCGCCACCTCAGGGACAGCGCCTGCCCCGCCCCTCCCGGGGACGGGGCCGGCCGAGGCTCGTGGCCCGTCGCCGTCGACACCCGGCAGGGGCGGCTCGTGGCCTCTCCGTCGAGTGCGCGTGATGCCCGCTCGTGGCCGACATCCTGCTTATCTGACACTCATCTCAACACGTATAGGGCATTCAGACCATAGAGTGAGTTTCAATTGATCGATTCGATCAATCCACGCGACCCGAAGAAGGCGACGGTGATCGAAATGGCCAACCTCGACGAGACCGACCGACGGATCCTCACGGTGCTCGACACCGACCCACGGCGCCCGGTGGCCCTGATCGCCCAGGACCTCGGCCTCGCACGCGGCACCGTGCACGCACGTCTCGACCGTCTCGAGTCGGGTGGCTATCTGCGTGCGCACAGCTCGCGCATCCTCCCGCAGGCACTGGGCCGCGGCGTCGCCGCCTCGATCCTCGTCGAGCTCGACCAGCACAAGATCACCGCCGCGATCGAGGCGCTCAGCCGTGTTCCCGAGGTGCTGGAGTGCTTCGCGCCGGCCGGTGACACCGACCTGCTGCTGCGCGTCGTCGCCCGGGACCCGGACGACCTCTACCGCGTCGCCGAGGTGGTGCGGCTGTGCCCCGGCATCCTCCGCACCTCGACGAGCCTGTTCCTGCGCGAGGTCATCCCCTACCGGGTGAGCGCACTGCTGCAGGCGGAGTGAGCGTCTCGCCCGTCAGCCGATGATACGCGCGCCCGGAACGGGACCGTGCACGTGCAGGGGGTCGAGCCCTCCCTCCCGCAGCGAGGACTGCACGTCCTGTGCGGTCTCGGGATCGGGGCACAGCAGTGCCACGGTGGGTCCGGAACCGGAGACGATGCCCTGCAACGCGCCGGCAGCGACCCCCTGACGGATCGTGTCAGCGAGGTCGGGTCGCTCGTAGAGGGCCGCAGCCTGCAGATCGTTGAACAGCGTCTCGGCGAGCCTCACCGGGTCGCCCGACCGGAGCGCCTGCAGCACCGGGATCGGCACGTCGAGCGACAGCGGCGGATCGTCGGCGAGAGCCCCCTCCTCCTCGCGCAGCAGGTCGAGGCGCTCGTAGACCACGGGCGTCGAGAGCCCCTGCTCGCTGGGCACCAGGATCCAGTCGAAGCGTCCGCGCGCGAGTGCCGGGTTGAGCTGATCGCCGCGACCGGTGCCGACCGCCGTGCCGCCGTGCAGCGCGAAGGGCACATCCGCGCCGAGACGCGCGGCGAGGTCGTGCAGGCGCGTCTGCGACAGCCCGGTGCCCCACAGCGCATCGCAGGCGACCAGGGCGGCCGCAGCATCCGCAGATCCTCCCCCCATGCCCCCCGCGACGGGCACACTCTTGCGGATCTCCAGGGCGACTCCGCCGCGATGATCCACGGCCGCGGCGAGCAGCTTGGCCGCACGCATCGCGAGGTTGCGGTCGTCGAGAGGAACCGAGCCGATGTCTTCCACGCCCGAGACCGTGACCGAGAAGTCGTCGGCCGGGCGCGCGATCACGTCTTCGTAGAGGGAGACCGCCTGGAACACCGTCGCCAGCGCGTGGTAGCCGTCGTCATGCCGCCCGCCCACCCCGAGGAAGACGTTGATCTTCCCCGGGGCGCGCACGTGCACGGAATCGGTGAACGCGGCATGGCTCATGATCGGGTCACAGCTCCGAGGACTTCGCCCACAGGTTGACGTCGATGGCGCCGGCGAGCTCGTCGATGCGGGCGAGCTCCTCCGTCGTGAAGGCGGGTCCGTTCACCGCCGCGATGTTCTCGTCCAGCTGTTCGGGACGCGAAGCGCCGATCAGTGCGGAGGCAACGACGGGGGTGCGCAGCGTCCACTGCAGGGCGAGCTGCGCGAGCGACTGGCCGCGTCCCTGCGCGACCTCGTTGAGTGAACGCAGCGTCTGCACCGCGTCGTCGGTGAGCCGACCCTCCGGCAGCGAGCCGCGCTTCTGCGCGCGCTCGGCCGTACCGTCGCCGAGGTACTTGTCGGTGAGCAGCCCCTGCGCCAGCGGCGTGAAGGCGATCGCCCCCAGGCCTGACTGCTCGAGGGTGTCGGTCAGGCCGTCCTCGACCCAGCGGTTGAGGATCGAATACGCGGGCTGATGGATGACCAGCGGCGTGCCGAGGTCCTTCGCGACCGCGACGGCCTCGGCCGTGCGCTCGGCGCTGTAGGACGAGATCCCGACGTACAGGGCCTTGCCCTGACGCACGAGCGTGTCGAGCGCGCCGACCGTCTCGGCGATCGGGGTGACCGGGTCGACGCGGTGCGAGTAGAAGATGTCGACGTAGTCGAGACCCATGCGGGTCAAGGACTGCTCTGCACTGGCGAGGATGTACTTGCGGCTCGCGAAGTCGCCGTAGGGGCCGGGCCACATGTCCCACCCGGCCTTCGACGAGATGATCAGCTCGTCGCGGTACGGGCGGAGGTCTTCGGCGAAGATGCGCCCGAAGTTCTTCTCGGCCGAGCCGTAGGGCGGGCCGTAGTTGTTCGCCAGATCGAAGTGCGTGATGCCGCGGTCGAACGCGTGGCGCAGCAGTGCGCGCTGGTTGTCGAGCGGGATGTTGTCGCCGAAGTTCCACCACAGCCCGAGCGAGATCGGGGGCAGGTAGAGGCCGGACGTGCCGACCTGGCGGTAGGCGAACTGCTGGTAGCGGTTCTCGTCCGCCGCATACGGACGGTGCAGCTCGGGGACATCGGGGCGGAAGCGGGGGGAGTCGGTCACGGTGCCAGATTACTGGGTGGGAGCGACGTCGTCGGTGACGATCTCCGCAGCGGCGTCCGCCGCCGGGGCATGCTGCGCGATGCGCTGGTAGTCCTCGACCGTGAGGTCTTCTCCGCGTGCGGTCGGGGCGACGCCGGCGGCGATCAGCACCTCCGACGCCGCGGCCGAGCTGCCGAAGATCCCGGAGAGGGCCTGGCGGAGCATCTTGCGGCGCTGGTTGAACGCCGCGTCCACGATCTGGAACGTGCGGCGACGCTCCTCCTCGGTGCCGCGCTCGCCCTCGGAGCGGTCGAAGCCGACCAGCAGGCTGTCGACGTTCGGCACCGGCCAGAACACCTGGCGGGAGACGTTTCCGGACAGCTTCCACTCCCCGTACCAGGCGGCCTTGACGCTGGGCGAGCCGTAGATCTTCGAGCCGGGCTTCGCGGCCAGGCGCTCGGCGACCTCGGCCTGGACCATCACGACGCCGCGCTGGAGGTAGGCGAAGTTCTCGAGGAAGTGCAGCAGCACCGGCACCGAGACGTTGTAGGGCAGGTTGGCCACCAGCACGGTGGGCTCCCCCGGCAGCGCGGTGATGCGCAGCGCATCCGCATCGACGACCGTGAGCCGATCGGCCTCGACGCCGTGCTCGGCCGCGGTCTGCGCGAGGCGGGCGGCCAGTCGGTGATCGATCTCGACGGCTGTGACGGAGGCGCCGGTCTCGAGGATCGCGAGCGTCAGGGAGCCGAGCCCCGGTCCGACCTCGACCACACGCTCGTGCGGCTGCACGCGGGCCGCCTGCACGATCTTGCGGACGGTGTTCGCATCGGTGACGAAGTTCTGGCCGAGCTTCTTCGTCGGGGTGACGTCGAGCTCGGCGGCGAGGCGGCGGATCTCGGTGGCGCCGAGCAGGGTGACGGTCATCCCCCCATTCTCCCCCACTCCTTCGATGTCCCCCGCCGTCAGTAGTCTTCTCTGGTGCCTTCTCTCGGTGAACTCGTCGCGCCCCGCCGCATGGGCCGAGACTTCCGCTGGCTGCTCGCGTCGTCGTGGACGAGCAACGTCGGCGACGGCGTCGCGCTCGCGGCCGCTCCGCTGCTCATCGCGTCGATGACCTCGTCGCCGATCCTGGTGGCGGCCGGCGCGATCCTGCAGTTCCTCCCCTGGCTGCTCTTCGGCCTGCACGCCGGCGCGATCGCCGACCGCTTCGACCGTCGTCGCCTGGTCATGTTCGCCAACGCCGCCAGAGCCCTCGTACTCGCAGCTCTCTGCGTGTTCCTCCTCACCGGGATCGCGAACATCTGGATCGTGCTCGCGGTCGCGTTCCTCTACGGCACCGCCGAGGTCTTCGTCGACACGGCGGGAAGCACGCTGCTGCCCATGCTCGTGAAACCCGCAGACCTCGGCGTCGGCAACGCGCGCCTGCAGGCCGGATACCTGGTCGCGAACCAGTTCGCCGGTCCCCCGCTGGGAGCATTCCTGTTCGCGGCCGGCACGGCGTGGCCCTTCCTGCTCGAGGTCGTGTGCGTGAGCTTCGCCGTGGTGCTCATCTCGCGCATGGCGAAGACGCCCGTCCCGCCCCGGGAGACCGACACCCACCCGCCCGTGCACACCGACATCGCCGAAGGCCTGCGGTGGCTGTGGCGCAACCCGCCGGTGCGGATGCTGGTGCTCATCATCCTGGTCTTCAACATCACCTGGGCGGCACCCTGGGGCGTCCTCGTGCTGTACGCCACCGAGCACCTGCACATGGGCGCGGTCGGCTACGGTGCCCTCACGACCGCGTCCGCGGCGGGTGGCATCCTCGCGACCCTCAGCTTCGGGTGGCTGGAGCGGCATGTCTCCTTCGCGACGCTGATGCGCGTCGTGCTCTCGCTCGAGGTGCTCATGCACCTGTCTTTCGCACTCACCACCACCGGGTGGGTCGCCCTGGTCATCATGTTCTTCTTCGGCGCCTACGCGTTCGTGTGGGGCACGATCTCCACGACCGTCCGACAGCGACTGGTCCCCGCCGAGCTCCAGGGACGGGTGGCGTCGGTGAACATGGTCGGAGTGTTCGGCGGCATGGTCGTCGGGCAGGCGCTCGGCGGCGTGATCGCCCAGGTGTGGGGGCTCACCGCACCGTGGTGGTTCGCGTTCGTCGGCGCAGCCCTCACCCTGCTGCTGGTGTGGAAGCCCATCTCGCAGATCGTGTCGGCGAAGCCCATCGCCGACACCGCGCCCGACGACGCGGAACCCGCGAGTCGGTCGGCGAACGAGCCTCAGGAGTCGAAGGAGCCGTAGACCCGCAGCGTGTTCTCGGCGAGCTGGGCGCACAGCTCATCCACGTCGAGACCGAGCTCTGCGGCCATGAAGCGCACCGTGATCGGCACCAGGTAGGGCGCGTTCGGGCGTCCGCGCAGCGGCACCGGGGTGAGGAACGGCGCATCCGTCTCGACCAGGAGGCGATCGAGCGGGGTGACCTTCAACGCATCGCGCAGATTCTGGGCGTTCTTGAACGTGACGTTGCCGGCGAACGACAGGTGGTACCCGGCGTCGGCGCAGATGCGCGCCATCGCGTCGTCGCCCGAGAAGCAGTGGAACACCGTGCGCTCCGGGGCACCGAGGCGGGCGAGCGTCTCCAGCACCGCGTCGTGTGCGTCGCGGTCGTGGATCTGCATCGCGATGCCGTGCTTCTTCGCGAGCGCGATGTGCGCCTCGAACGACTCGAACTGCGGCGCCCGCCGTTCGGGCTCCGTGCGGAAGAAGTCCAGCCCCGTCTCGCCGATCGCCCGGGTGCGCGGGTGCGCGGCGAGCTCGTCGATCACCGCGATCGCCTCATCCAGACGCCCCTCCTCTGCGTACGTCGGCGCATCGTTCGGGTGGATCGCGACGGCGGCCAGCACACGAGGGTCGGATGCCGCGGCCTCGACCGCCCACCGCGACGACTCGATGTCGCCCGAAGCCTGCACGACCCCGGCGATGCCCACGGCCGCCGCCCGGTCGAGCTGCTCGCTCAGCGAGAGCGGATCGTCTCCGTCGAGGATCTCGAGGTGCGCATGGTTGTCGTACACCGGAACCGTCAGCGGTTCGGGGGCGGACGGATACTTCAGATCCTTGCGTCCGTCCCCCGAACGCTCACGCACGTAGGTCTCGGCCATCTCTTCGCGCTCTGTGTTCCGGGCCGCGGGCTCAGCCCGCTGACTCCACCCGCGGGAACAGCGGCGAGAGGCCGTTGACACTGGTGCCGGGGCGCAGCACGCCCCAGGCGCCCGCCTCGCGGATCGGCTGGTCCTGCAGGCGGCCCAGGGTCTCGGCGGCGCCGAGGGCGACCCAGAGCTTCTCGGTCGATTCCGGCATCACCGGCGACAGCAGCACCGCGAGCGCGCGCAGCCCCTCGGCGCAGGTGTACAGCACGGTGCCGAGGCGTGCGCGCTGGTCCTCGTCTCCGCTGTTCGCCTGCTTGGCCAGCGCCCAGGGCTCGTTCGCGGTGATGTATCCGTTCAGCGCGTCGACGATCGTCCAGATCGCCGAGATCGCCTCGTCGATGCGGAACTGCGCGATGGACGCATCCGCATTCGTCGCCGCATCCGCCACGATCTTCTGGATCGCGAGGTCCTTCTCGGTGTACTCGGCCGCGGGCGGCACGACGCCCTCGAAGTACTTCTCGATCATCGCGGTGGTGCGCGAGGCGAGGTTGCCGAAGCCGTTCGCGAGCTCGGCCTGGTAGCGTGCCGACAGGTCTTCCCACGAGAAGGATCCGTCCTGGCCGAACGCGATCGCCGAGAGGAAGTAGAAGCGGTACGCGTCGGAACCGAAGACGTCGGTGATCTCGGTCGGCGCGATACCGGTGAGCTTCGACTTCGACATCTTCTCGCCGCCGACGAGCAGCCAGCCGTGCGCGAACACGCCCTTGGGCACGTCGAGGCCGGCCGCCATCAGCAGCGCGGGCCAGATCACGGCGTGGAAGCGCAGGATGTCCTTGCCGACCACGTGGTAGGCGGGCCAGCGGCGTGCGAAGGTCTCCTCATCGGAGCCGTAGCCGACGGCCGTGGCGTAGTTCAGCAGCGCGTCGACCCACACGTAGATGACATGCGATTCGTCCCAGGGCAGCGGGATGCCCCAGTCGAAGGTCGAGCGCGAGATCGACAGGTCCTTCAGACCCTGGCTCACGAAGGAGACGACCTCGTTGCGCGCGGAGTCGGGGCGCACGAAATCGGGCTGGGTCTTGTAGAGCTCGAGCAGGCGGTCCTGGAACTCGCTGAGCTTGAAGAAGTAGTTCTTCTCCTGCAGCAGTTCGAGAGGCTTGGAGTGGATCGCGCAGACCTTGAGTCCCTCGAAAGGACCGGTGCCGTCGACGATCTCCGACTCGGGCTTGAACTCCTCGCAGCCCACACAGTAGAGCGCCTCGTACTCGCCCGCGTAGATGTACCCGCGGTCGTACAGGCGCTGGAAGAACGTCTGCACGTTCGTCTCGTGCCGCTCCTGCGTCGTGCGGATGAAATCGTCGTTGGCGACGTCGAGCGTCTTCAGCAGGGGGAACCAGCTCTCGCTGACGAGCTTGTCGACCCACTCCTGCGGCGTGACGTTGTTGGCGGCCGCGGCGCGCAGCATCTTCTGACCGTGCTCGTCGGTGCCCGTGAGCATCCAGGTGTCATCCCCCGCCTGGCGGTGCCACCGTGCGAGCGTGTCGACGGCCACCGTCGTGTACCCGTGACCGATGTGAGGCACGTCGGACGGGTAGTAGATGGGCGTGGTGATGTAGAAGGATTCGCCTGCGGGCATGGAGCAATTCTAGGTGCGATGCCGCGGGTAGTTACGCGCTCAGCCGACGGAGACGTCGATGCGGTGCCATCCCTGCGCGCCGTCGGGTGCCGGGGCAGCCGGATCCGAGGTCTGCGTCTCGCCGTCAGCGCTCAGCGCCCGGCATTCGATGGTGTGCGCACCGCTCTCGGCGGTCCAGTCGAGACTCCACTGCACCCAGGTGTCGGCGGAGATCGCGGTCGCGAGCTCGGCGGCGCGCCACGGGCCGTCGTCGATGCGCACCTCCACCCCGGCGATGCCGACGTGCTGCTGCCAGGCCATCCCGGCGATCACCGCGGCCCCCGCCGGGACCGACTGCCCACGGCGCGGGACGTCGATGCGGGACTGCAGCTTGATGGGCCCGCGATCCGACCACCCTCGCGTCGTCCAGTAGGCCGTGGCACGGTCGAACCGCGTCACCTCCAGCTGTGTGACCCACTTCGTGGCCGACACATAGCCGTAGAGACCCGGCACCACCACCCGCACCGGGAATCCGTGCTCGATCGGCAGCGGCTCTCCGTTCATGCCGATCGCGAGCAGAGCGTCGCGGTCATCCGTGAGCGCCTCGATCGGGGTCGATGCCGTGAAGCCGTCGGCCGAGGTCGAGAGCACCATGTCGGCGTCGGGATCCACACCCGCGCGCGCGAGCAGCTCCCGCACCGGAAGACCCAGCCAGCGGGCGTTGCCGATCAGCGACCCTCCGACCTCGTTCGACACGCAGGCGAGCGTCACGTCGGACTCCTGCATAGGCATGGCCAGCAGCTCGTCCCAGGTGATCTCGATCTCGCGGTCGACCATCCCGTGGATGCGCAGCGACCAGTCGGCCGGGTCGACCTGCGGCACGATGAGCGCGGTGTCGATTCGGTAGAACTCCGCGTTCGGCGTCACGACGGGAGCCAGACCGCGGATCCCCAGCTCCGCGCCGGCAGGAACCGCGGCTGCTGCGCGTGCCGCGGTCGGCAGCCGCAGGGCCTCGCGGACGGCTTCGATCGAACGGCTCGCGCCGCGCGCGACGTTCCCGACGATGAGAGCCACGGCGCCGGCCGCGGCGACCCCGGCGGTCCACAGCAGGAACCGTCTCCGGTCCTCGCCGTCGGGCTGCAGGCCCGCGACCGGTCGCAGTCGCGCCACGAGGAGACGCAGAGTGATCACCGCCACGAGCCCGGCGATGAGACCGGGGAGCCAGGCGAAGGGTCCCGCGCCGGGTCGGATCATCGCCGCGACGACGGCGAGAACGCCGAGGGCTCCCAGGATCACCGCCCCAAGACCGGATCGTCTGCGCTCCAGGATCCCGGCGACGGCGGCGACGACGACGAGCACGACGGCGATCCCCGTGATCAGGGCCGCCTTGTCCCCGGTGCCGAACAGCGCGATGGCGGTGTCCTTCGCCCAGCTCGGTGCGAGATCGATGAGCCCGCTCCCGATCACGGCGAACGGGCTCGCGCTCGGCTCCACCACCGCGGCGACGAGCTCCGCCAGGCCGACGGCGAGGAACGACGCGCTCAGGCCGGCGGCGGCTGCCCGGAGGGTGTCCCGCCGCGTCTCTTCCCCCCGCGTCGCGTGCATCGCGTTCGTCATGACCCGAGGGTAACCCCGCCGCGGATGCCGGGGGCGCATCCGCGGCGGGGTCGGCGGCGCCTCTCAGAGGCCGTTGCGGCGCGCGACCTCTCCGAGCCAGGCGAGCGACGGCTTCGGCGAGCGCTCGAACGTCTCGTGGTCGAAGCCGATCAGGCCGAACGTGGGCCGGAAGCCGCTGGCCCATTCGTAGTTGTCGAGGGCGCTCCAGTGCTGGTAGGCGCGCACGTCGATGCCGTCGGAGATGGCGCGGTGCAGTCCTTCGAGCGCACCCTGCGTGTAGGCGATGCGCCGCGTGTCGTCAGCGGTCGCGATGCCGTTCTCGGTCACGAGCACGGGCACTCCCCCGCTGCGCTCCCAGGCGCTGCGCACTCCCATCTCGAGCGCCTCGGGGAAGAACTCCCAGCCGGTCAGCGTGGTCTCCACATCGTCCGCCACCGGGCGCGGGCCCTCGGGACCGATGAAGGTGCGGGTGTAGGCCTGCACGCCGACGAAGTCGTCGCCGGCCGACTGGTCGAGGTACCAGTGGTCGCGGGGGTCGCCGTACGCGGCGAGCATCTCGTCGGCTCCCGGCTCTCCCGTGGAGTGGAACGCCTGCGTGGCGATGGTCCATCCGGCCTTGACACCGGGCACCGAGTGCAGGATCTCCGATGCGCGGTGGTGCGCCTCGAGCAGCGTGTCGGCGACGGCGAGATCGGGGTTCGGGAGGCCGTAGGCGACGAGGTTCGCCGCGTCCTCTCCCCCGGCCAGCATCGCCGCGATGTTCGGCTCGTTGATCGTGCACACGTAGTCGATGCCGTCGAGGATCGGCAGCACGGTCTCGACGTAGCGGGCAAACAGATCCACCGCGTCGTCGGCACGCCAGAAGCCGTCCTTCTGGAACCACTGCGGCACCGTGAAGTGCATGAGCGTGACCGTGGGGTCGAGCCCGTTCTCGCGGGCGGTGTCGATCATGCGACGGTAGTGGTCGAGCATCGCCCGGGAGACGAAGCCGCGCTCGGGCTCGATCCGCGCCCACTCCACCGAGAACCGGTAGGAGTTCAGCCCGGCGGCGGCGAGCAGCCGCATGTCCTCCGGGTAGCGGTGGAAGTGGTCGGCGGCGTCACCGGAGGGCTCCACCATGGGCGAGCCGGGCGCGTGTTCCATCGCCCACCAGTTGCTCGTGGTGTTGTTGCCCTCCACCTGGTGGGCCGCTGTCGCGGCACCCCACAGGAAGCCGTCGGGGAATGCGAGCACGAGTGCTCTCCTCTCTCTTGTGTTGAAGTCGTGACGGTCAGCGCAGGCGCGCGGGATTGGGCACCGCGTCCAGCAGCTGGATCGTGTACGGATCCTCCGGATGCTGCAGCACCTCCGAGGTCTCACCGCGCTCGACCACCCGGCCGCCGTTGAGCACCAGGATGTTCTGGGTCACCAGGCGCGCGCTCAGCAGGTCGTGCGTGATGTAGAGCATGCTGATGCCCCACCTCTCGCGCAGGTCCTCCAGCAGCGCCAGCACCCCGGCACGCAGCGAGACGTCGAGCATCGAGACGGGTTCATCGGCGATCAGCACCTGCGGGTCGCTCGCGAGCGCCCTGGCGATCACGACGCGCTGCCGCTGCCCGCCGGAGAGCTGGTGCGGCAGCTTGGCGGCGAACTGCTCGACGGGCGTGAGGCCCACCGTCTCGAGCAGCTCGAGCACTCGCGCCCTCGCCTCGGGCCCCCGCAACGTCGTGTAGTTCATGACCGGACGGGTGAGGGCGTACTCGACCGTGTGCAGCGGGTTGAGCGCCGCATACGGATCCTGGAACACCATCTGCACGTCCTTGCGCAGGTCGCGCAGTCCACGGCGTTTGAGCGTCGCGACGTCGACATCGCCGAAGTGCACCGTGCCGGAGGTCGGCTTCTCGACGCCCGTCAACATCTTGGCGATGGTCGACTTGCCCGAGCCCGAGGCGCCCACGAGTGCCAGGGCCTCCCCCGGTTCGAGCCGGAACGACACGTCGTCGACCGCGGTCACGGCGTCCTGCCCACGTCGAGGGGCCGGGTAGTGCTTCGAGACGCCCTCCACCACGATCGCCGCATCCGCACGACGGGTGTCGCGCGACGACACGGTCGGGAGCGTCTCGGTGACGTCGGTCCGCGCACGTCCTTCACGACGGCGGGTACCGGCGTCGAGGAAGCCGGGGATCTCGATCTTCTCCGCGCGGGGGTCCGCGTAGTGGCTGAGGAGCATCCGTGTGTACTCGTCCTGCGGCCGCTCGAGGACGTCGATGCTCCTGGCGTCTTCGACGATGTGCCCTTCGTGCATCACCATCACCCGGTCCGTCGCCTCCAGCACGATGCCGAGGTCGTGACTGATGAGGATGGCGGTGAAGTGCTCGGCCCGCTGCAGCTCCTTGATCGTGTCCATCACCGCGTGCTGCACGAGCACGTCGAGCGCCGTGGTGGGCTCGTCGAACACCATCAGCTGTGGTTCGAGAGACAGCGCGAGCGCGATCGAGGCACGCTGGCGCATACCGCCGGAGAGCTCACCCGGGTAACGGGCGAGCACCGACGCGTCGAGGCCGACCTTGCCGATGAGCTCACGGGCACGCGCATCGCGGGCGTCCTTGGGCACGTGTCCGTGCGCCGCGAAGATGTCGCGGAAGTGGTTGCCGATCGTGCGCACGGGGTTGAGGGCGTTCATGCCCGACTGCAGCACCATGGCGAATCCGCCCTGACGCTGACGACGCAGCTCCTCGGCATCCAGCTCGCGGATGTCGCGCCCGCCGAAGAGGATGCGCCCCGCGCTGATGCGCGCCGGGGGCTTCTGCAGTCGCGTGAGGGCGAAGCCGAGGGTCGACTTGCCCGACCCCGACTCGCCGACCAGACCGACGAACTCGCCGCGGCGGAGCGAGAACGACACGTTCTCGACCGCGGTGACGGGCTTCGTGCCCGGCGAGGCGTATTCGACGGACAGCCCCTGCACCTCGAGCAGGATGTCGTTCTCCGTGGTGGTGGTCGCGGGTGCCATGGCGGTCATCGACCCTTCCCCTCTCGCAGGCGCGGATTGGAGATGCCGTCCACGCCGAAGTTGATCAGTGTCAGGCTCAACGCCAGCAGTGCGATGCACAGACCGGGGGCGAACAGCAGCAGCCACTGTCCGGTGAGCAGGGAGTTGGAGTTCTGCGCCCAGTAGAGCATGGTGCCCCAGCTGACGATGCTGGAGTCGCCGAGGCCGAGGAACTCCAGGCCTGCCTCCGCCAGGATCGCGGCCGTCGCCGCCCCGAAGAGCGTGCCGGCGATGATCGACGTCATGTTGGGCAGGATCTCGCGGAAGATGATGCGCGTCCTGCTGTCACCCGAGAACTGCGCCGAGGTGACGAAGTCGTTGCCGCGCAGCGACTGCGTCTGGCTGCGGAGCACACGGGCGCCCCAGGCCCAGCCGGTCACCACGATGACCGCGATGATCATCAGGATGCCGCCGTTCTGCAGGTACGCGGCGATCACGATCATGAGCGGGAGTCCGGGGATCACCAGGAAGAGGTTGACGATGAAGCCGACCACCTCGCCGGCGAAACCGCGCATGTAGCCCCAGCTGAGACCGATGAGCACCGCCACGATGGTCGACAGGATGCCGGCGGCGAAGCCGACGAGCAGGCTGACCTGTGCGCCGTAGATGAGCTGGCTGAGCACGTCCTCCCCCGCGGCCGTCGTGCCGAGCCAGTGCGCCCACGACGCATCGGCGTTGCGCTCGAAGGTGTTGTCCTTCGCGCCGTAGGGGGCGAGGACGGGGGCGAACACCGCCACGAGCACGAAGAAGGCGAGGATGCACAACCCGAGCCGTGCCTTGCCATTGCTCCAGAGGGTGGCGACCATGCGTCCGAAGGCGCGCCATGGGCTGGGCGCGGCGATGCGCTCGGCGGGGATCTTGACGTTCATGGTGGAAGTCATCGGCGGGTCCTTGGGTCGAGTACCCCGTACAGGATGTCAACGAGGAAGTTGGCGATGAGCACGCTCACGGTGATCATCAGGAAGAGCGCCTGCATGAGCGGGTAGTCCTGCCCGATCACGGCGTTGAAGAGCAGATAGCCGATGCCCGGATACCCGAACACCTGTTCCACCAGGATCGATCCGCCGACCACACCGCCGAGCGTGAGCCCGAAGCCGGTGAGGTTCGGCAGGATCGCGTTGCGCGCGGCGTAGCGGAGGGCGATCGTGCGGCCGTGCAGCCCGTTCGCCTCGCCGAACGTGATGTAGTCCTCGCCGAGCGTGTTGATCATGGCGTTGCGCATGCCGATGATCCAGCCGCCCAGGGAGGTGAGCAGGATCGTCAGGGCCGGCAGGAACGCGTGGCTGAGCAGGTCTCCGAGGAACTCCCAGGTGAACCCGGGTGTCGTGGTCGCCGAATAGGCGCCGGTGGTCGGGAACCAGTGCAGCACGTAGCCGAAGAAGAACAGCAGCAGCAGCGCGGTCCAGAAGTACGGGAACGTGCTGAGGAACGAACCGGTCAGCGTCGGGAGCGTGTCGAGCCAGGTGCCGCGACGCCAGGCGGCAGCGACGCCGATCAGCGTGCCGATCACGAACGCGAGGATCGTGACGATGCCGACGAGCCCGATCGTGTACGGCAGCGCCGTGGACACCATGCTCGACACCGACTGCGGATAGAACGTGTACGAGACGCCGAAGTCGAGCCGGACGACCTGGCCGAGATAGGCGATGTACTGGTCCCACAGCGATCCGGTCGGAACCCCCAGCTGCGCCTCGATGGCGGCGCGCGTGGCGTCCGACACCGGCCCGTTCTGGGACAGCTTGGCGATGGCGGCATCCGCCGGGGAACCGGGCATCATGCGCGGGAGGAAGAAGTTCAGGGTGACCGCGGCCCACAGGGTGAGCACGAACAGGCCGAACTTCTGGAGCACGTACTTCACTTGTCGTCCTCCTTCACGCGCTCGAGCCGGGTGAAGATGCCCAGCGGCGCGGAGTCGTAGTTCTGCGGGATCATGTACGGGTCTTCCTCACTCGGCCAGCCGGTGAACTTGGCGTCGCTGAACAGTCCCCAGATGCCGCCGTAGTAGAGGCCGATCACGGGCATCTCGTCGTAGACGACGCCCTGCAGCTCCTTCACGATCTCGGCCTGGCGGGCGGAGTCGACGGTCTCGCGATATTCGGCGAGCAGTGCGTCGACCTTGTCCGACTTGTAGCGCTCGAAGTTGTTCGCGGTCGGCTTTCCCGACGGCACGTAGAACTCGCTGGAGAGCAGGTTGTTGTAGGCCTGGTACACGTCGCCGTTGCCCATGCCGCCGATCGCCATCTCGAAGTCGCCGTTGCTGATCGCGCTCTGATATCCCGCGGGCTGCGGAAGCTTGAGCGTGACCTTCACGCCGACGTCGGCGAGCTGGCTGCGCACGGTCTGCGCCGCCCTGGTCCAGTCGGAATACCCGTTCGCCGTGGTCAGCGCGAACTCGAGCTGCTCGCCGTTCGCGTCGACGAGACGGTCGCCGTCGAGGGTGTAGCCCGCGTCGGCGAAGGCGGCGAGAGCGGCATCCTCGTCCTGCGTGATCATGCCCTGATCGGGGATGCTCGGATCCAGGTACTGCTCCTGGTTCGGAAGGATGAGACCCGTCTGACCCGCCGGCTTCATGTATCCCTCGGAGGCGGTCTCGGCGATCTCCTCACGATCGAGGGAGAGTGCGATGCCGCGTCGCACGTTCACGTCGTCGAAGGGCGCAACCTCGAGGTTCGGCATCAACGCGATCACGCCGCCGGGCGGGAACCACCACGCGTTGTGCTCGCTCGCCGCGCCCCAGGTGCCCTCGACGTCGGAGATGAAGGAGTAGGCCCAGTCATAACCGCGGGTGACGGTGTCGAGCTGCGAGTTCGTGGCGGGGAGGATGATGTGCTCGATCTCGATCGAGTCGGCCTGCCAGTAGTCGGGGTTCTTGTCCATCGAGTACTGCTGGTCGTTGTAGTTGCCGAGCACGAACGGCCCGGTTCCGACCGGATCCTCGTTGCGATACGTGCCGGGGTCCTTCACATCGGACCAGAGGTGCTCGGGCACGATCATGGTCTGACCGAGGATCGCCAGCGATGGCGCGTCCTCGGTCTTGAGGTGCAGGATCACGTCGCTGCCCTCGGCCTCGACGCTGTCGAGGTGCTGCCATGCGCCCTTGATGTCGAGCGACGGGTTGTCCTTGAGCAGCTGGAACGTGAAGGCCACGTCCTCGGGCGTCAGGTCTTCGCCGTCGCTCCACTTCACGTCGTCGCGGATCGTCATGACGATCGTGCGCGCGTCGGGCTGACTCCATTCGGAGGCGAGCCACGGGTTCTGCGTGCCGTCGAGCGGATTGATCAGGATCAGCGGCTCGTAGATCCACCGCGACGCGGTGCGCGTGTTGGTGAGGTACGGGTTGAAGTTCTTCGTGAAGAACGGATTGCCCTTGTCGGCATTGATCAGCATCGTGTCGGCGCCGATCGACGGATCGGGTTGGGATGTGATCTGGATGCTGCAGCCGCTGAGGGCGACCGCCACGGCCGCGAGGCCCACGATCGTCGCTCGGCGCCAGCGCTGCATCATGCGCCGTCCCGGTGTTCTGCCACCTGACATCTGCCACCTCATGTCGTCTCTGTCATGAAGGGCGCCCCTGCCGGACCACCGGAACTTCGGAACACCCGCACGGCCTGCGCCGTCTCAGGGCGGTGTGCACCGCCTCAGTGATTGTAAGCGCATACATTTTGCGATCGCAACCCCTTGACACGGGCGCGCCGACCATGGCCGCGCCGTTCAGACGGGGCGCTGAGAGCTCTCGCGCAGCAGGATCTGGAGGGGCAGCCGGGCGACCACCGGGTCGGCTTCCGCGTTCTCCAGCCGCCGGGCGAGCACCTGAACGGCCGCCCGGCCGAGGTCGATCATCGGCTGACGGATCGTGGTCAGCGGAGGCTGCGACAGCGCGGCGGCCTCGATCCCGTCGAAGCCCGTCACCAGCACGTCGTCCGGCACGCGGATACCGGCGCCTCGGAGCACGTCGAGCGCTCCGAGCGCCATCTGATCGTTCGCGGCGATCAGCGCGGCCGGCACCCCCGCGGCGAGAAGCTCCTCGGCCGCGCGGCGCCCCGATGCGCGGGTGAAGTCGCCGCGCAGCACGGTCACGTCGTCGAGCCCACCACCGGCAGCCGTCACGGCGGCCGCGAACCCCTCCCAGCGCTGCAGGCCGTCCGGCGAATCCGCCGGTCCCGCGAGGAAGGCGAGCCGCCCCTCCCCCACCTGCGCCAGCACGTGCCGGGTCAGCTCACCCATCGCCTCGGCGTTGCTCACCGTCACGTGGTCGTAGTGATCGCCCCGGGGCGGGCCCGAGAGCACCACGACGGGGATGCGCCGCGCCAGCCGCGCCAGCACGTCGTCCGGCACGCTGCGCGCGAGGACCATGAGTCCGTCGACCCGTCCGGCCATGTCCCGCACGGTGGAGCGGTCGGGGTCGTCGCGTCCGACGCCGACCATGAGCACGAACCCCTGCTTCCAGGCCTCCAGCTCGGCACCGCGAAGCACCTCGTCCAGGAACAGCATCGAGGAGTGACCGCCGTCCGCATCCGCCTCCTCGCGCACGATGGTGAACGGCGGCGCGTCGGAGCGGGCGGCGGAGAGGGCGTCGAGCGGCGGGGCGTCCTCCGCGGCGTCGAATCCGGGGAAGTACAGCCCGAGCACGCCGGTGCGGCGCTCAGCGAGCCCGCGGGCGCTGCCGCTGGGGACGTACCCCAGCGCCGAGACGGCATCGAGCACGCGCTCGCGCGTGACCGGACGCACCGCGTCCGGCGAGCGCAGCACGCGCGAGACGGTGGCGATCGAGACGCCGGCCCGGTCGGCCACGTCGTACACGGTCGCCGCTTTGCTCACGACCGCACCCTCTGTCCTGTCATCCTGCCCAGGGTACCGGGCGCGAGACGAGGGCTCCGTGCGGGCGTCGACTCAGCTCATCGCAGTCCGAGGCCCTCAAAACATCTCCCTCAACACGGCGATCGGCCGTATTGGCCACTTCAGGACTCCCGAGTAAACCAGACGTGAGACCTTCCTTCTCGCTTGTTCCATCCAACGGGCGCCTCGATATACGGCGCTTTCTCGTAGGTGCTGTCTACTCTTACGTGCGTCATTGAGCTGTTCGCGCAGATCTCCGCAACAGCTGTGCCCGGCGACCATCCACCAATCTCGCCATCACGAACAGCAAGTCGAGCACTCTTCAACTTTGAGTGCTCAACTATCCACTCCAGGGTGCGCGGGGTGATCATGGAACTAACGCCCAGCGAAACCAACGAGTCTCCACCCGAGAGCGAAATCGACTGCCCGTAGGTGCTAAGTTCGGCGCGAGTGAGCGACCTCGGCAATTCAAGATCCTCCAGGCTGCCGAAATTGAGGCTCAAAACCTCGAGTGAATCTGATGCGGCAATGCCTTCGGCGTGCTGCAGCGATGGGGCATAACCAATCGCCAAGTCATGTACATTTACAGGCCTACTGATCTCTAGCAACTCGAAGGCAGAATAGAATCGAACGGTATCGCTGGACCCCCCGCCCATGTCAAAATCTGCGATCGAGGCTCCCGATACGTCCAGATAAGAAAGTGACGAATCCCTCAGCGGTGAAAGATCCGTTACTTGGGTGCTCCCCGACGTAGACAAAAAATGCAGAGAATCGTAACTCTCAATACCCTGAAGGTGCCGAAGGGACGAGTTCCGGACAGAAAGAGATACAATCTTGGAAGAAAGAGGAAGCTCTTGGATGGAAGTTATGTTCTCCAACCCAGAGATGTCAACGCCGTACACGATATCCGGAAAAGGAGGGAGGTCCTCGACGAGCTTAAATCGGCGAGGGAAAGAAGCAAACACCCCGCGCGCTCGGGCCAACCCGGATATGAGAGCGAGCTGGTCCGGATCGTTGATTGTGATCAGCCCATGATCTAACGGAGAATATGCGAGAATCCTTGCAACGTACTCCTCGGCGTCGAACGCAGACCAGGCTCGAATGAGCTGCCGGGCTACCGTGACTCGCGAGTCACTTCTGTACTGCTCAAGCGAGTTCAGTGCGTCTTGTCCGCCGATCAGGCTCAATGCCCTCACGCTCGCCGCAGCAACCGAAACCCCTTCCGTCGAATACCTCGCGAGTAGAGGTGCCGCCAATTCCCCAGCCGACGACACAGCCATTGCTTCTGTCATGTTCGTTGGCGGGAGGACTTCACGCAAGGCGTCCTGCAGATCATTCCGTAGCTCTCGAGAGAGCTGCGGTGAGGTTTCCATGCATGCAATCGCTAGCAGGAAGAATCTGTGCCGCTGATCGGGCGACTCCGTTCCCCGACGAAGTAGGCCGCGCGTTAGCTTCTCCCGCTGTTCCGAATTGGCATGACCCGCTGCCAGAATGACGACTTCACGCCAATGATCGTCGTGAGATTGCAGAATCAGTTTCTCAATTGAGTTCTCGTCCACGAAAGCTGATGCGGCCAAATACTCCAGGAATGTGCGGTGGACGAAATCGACGCGTCCCTGTATGGGCTCTCGTAGCACGCCACTTCGCTCCAACATAAATTTGGCCACATCGGACGCGTCACTCTTCACGCGGTGCAATTGCCCGACAGCGCGCTCGATCAGAGCATCGAAGCTGTCTCGTGTCGCGTCGGCAGCACCGTTCTCGTGCAGCCAAGCCGCGAAACGTGTTAGTAATATCTGGCGCTCGGTAAAATCAATCTCGACGTCCGATGGCTGAACTCTGCGATCGCTGTCCCGTTTGTGAATCAGCATTTCCAACGCCGTCCTATAAACGTCCATGCGGTTATTTGGCAACGAAGACGCATTTTGAAGGTGAAGGGCGCAAATCAGCGCGCAAAGAAGTGGCGAGGTACTCAATGCTCGTATTGGAGCCCGGTCCCTCACGATGCCCAGGAGCGATCTTTCGGCATTCAGGATGTCAGACCGCCGCTCGGGATCAGCGGTTTGACGGGTCGCTTCGTGCCAATGAGCGATGAATGCCCGAATGTCCGCCAGCTCCATCGGCAGAAGCTCGGCGTGTCGAAACGACTCCTCGTCATGCCACTCTTTCGTCACAGCGGTAGTGCGTGACGTGATCAGATATTTGTTTGAGGGGAACTCGCGAACTAACCCCAGTACCCAGGTTCGTGCGTCCTCCCGTGCGTCAGTCGGCACCTCATCCAGACCATCGATCAAGACAGTCGCCCGGCCCGACGCTAAAACACGATGCGCCCAACCCTGCGGCATCGCCTCTGCCAGGTTGGGCGCAACCTGCTCGACGAAACGCCCGGGGGTTGGGTATGCAGCATCAACAAACCGGCGAAGGGGCACAATGAACGGAACGCGATCCTGCCAGTCCTGGGGTGCGGCCGTGCTAGTTAACCCGGATACTGAGCACAGGGCTATCCACTGTATTAGCGTGGTCTTCCCGCTCCCGGCGCCGCCCGTCAAGAGAAGACGGTCGGTGTCGGCGAGCAGCGTTTCCACTCTCAGCATGTCGGCCGGCGCAAGTTCCGGGTGCAAGGATTTGGGCTCGGCTTGCACTGCTGGTTTGGAGTCGTCCACAGCGCTTGGGTCGAGATCGCTCACGACAGCATTACGAGACAGTGAGCCTCGACCCTCCTCAACAGCCATCGAGATGTATGCGATCGAGAGGGGGTAGGGGCGTCTGACATGATCCGCCGCCGCCCCGAAAAGCTGCAATTGTCCGGCAAACTCCCGGACAGAGTTTCGGTATTTATTTTCGAATCGTTGATCCTCTGATCCGAGACCCCATTCGCGGGGGACGGTCGAAGCAGGAATCCCGCTTAGAATTTCTTGCGCAAGATCAGCCAGTCGAGAGTGTCGAGTCAGGATCTCCCGAGCCTCCTGAGTAGCGAAACCAGGCAGCTGAGTCGCGATGCTGGTTATGTAACTCGCGCACTCAGAGATCAACGTGTCGTAAACGGCCAGTCCGGCCTCGCTTAGCGCAGCGCCTCGAAGTATCGAAGTATCGTCCTGGCGGATCACCTTCGCAAGTTGCGCCGAGTCCAGATCGAGACTGATAATCTGCCGCAGGTCTAATGCACCCGCTCTCTCAAGGCTCTTCTGGGCTGCCAGCGCGGCAGCCTCGATCTCGTTCGCTGCGATGCCAGCCACTTCAACTGAAAGAAAGGGTGCTATTCGGTCGGCGATCTGATCTGCCATCCGATCTGTCTGGCGACTGACCTCTCGTGCAGCTAGCGGGCCCTGGATCTTGTTCCCGAAGATCGTGATCATGTCGCCGCCCAAACCGTCTATGGCGGTGCCGTGCGTCCAAAGCCGCAACGTGAATTTGGCGGCTGCGATTCCCAGCGCCACAGAAAGTGCTTCCATAGATCTCAGTCCAATCGAAAGTCGACGCCCCAACCATCCTTCGGGCGATTCTATTGAGGATCGACGTTCCAAGCGACGAGTTCGGTTTTCGTTCTCATCGTTCGAACTTCCTCGACGCCCACCTCGAGCGAAGCTAGCCTCTCCCTCTGGAAAGTTGGCGCCACGCGGGTCATCGATTGCGGGCGGCGAGGGCGGCCTGGTAGAGATCGCGGGACGAGAGGCCGGAGAGGGCGGCGACCTCGGAGGCGGCGTCCTTCAACCGGATGCCGTCGGCGACGAGCTTCTGCACTTGCGCGAGGGCGTCCTCCGGGGAGGCATCGCGGTGCGCCGCCCCCTCGACCACGACGACGATCTCGCCCTTCACACCGTTCTCGGCCCAGGCGACCAGCTCGGACGCCGTGCCGCGGCGCACCTCCTCATACAGCTTCGTGAGTTCCCGGCACACCGCGATCCGCCGTTCGTCTCCGAAGGCTGCCCCCATGTCGGCGAGGGAGCTCGCGAGGCGGGCGGGCGACTCGAAGAAGACCATGGTCCGGGGTTCGGCGGCCAGCGCGCGCAGAGTCGAGCGCCGCTCCCCCGGCTTGCGCGGTAGGAACCCCTCGAACGTGAAGCGGTCGGTGGGCAGGCCCGAGATCGCGAGCGCCATCAGCACCGCGCTCGGCCCGGGGATCGCGGTCACCGTGACCCCCTGGGCGACCGCCTCGGCGACCAGCCCATAGCCGGGGTCGCTCACGGTCGGCATCCCGGCATCGCTCATCACCACGATGTCGGTCTCCGCCGCGAGTGCTGCCAGCTCGGCGGCCTTCTGCTTCTCGTTGTGGTCGTGCAGGGCGATCAGGCGGGGCCTGTTGTCGATCTGCAGAGCCTTCAGCAGGCGCTGCGTGGTGCGGGTGTCTTCGGCGACGACGACCTCGGCGTTCTCGAGCACCTCGACGAGGCGACGCGATGCGTCGCCGAGATTTCCGATCGGAGTGGCGGCGAGGATGATCACCCGCCCAGCTTAGGCGGGCCGGATGCAGCCGACCGAGAAGGCCGGTTGTCTAGGCTGGAGCGGTGACCGCGCCCGTGCCCCTGCTTCCCGCTCCCGATGAGCGGTTGACACGCTACGGGCAGCTGCGTGACCGTCTACTCCACGCCCCCGACTGGGGACGCGCTATCCGATGGCTCGCGCCTCTCGTCATCACCGCGATCGCCGCTCTCCTGCGACTGATCAACGTCGCCCATCCGCATCAGCTCGCTTTCGACGAGACCTACTACGTCAAGGACGCCTGGTCGCTGTGGACCCTCGGCTACGAGGGCACCTGGGGCGAGAACGCCAACGACGCCTTCGTCACTCTGCAGCAGCTGCCGCTGTCCGAACAGGGCGCGTTCATCGTGCATCCACCGCTCGGCAAGTGGCTCATCGCGCTCGGCATGGCGATCGGCGGACCCGACAACAGCGCCGGCTGGCGACTCGCGACCGCGGTGCTCGGCAGCGCCTCGGTGCTCCTGGTCTACCTGATCGCGCGACGACTCAGCGGTTCCGTGATCGTCGCGAGCGTGGCCGGGACGCTGCTCGCGATCGACGGTCTCAGCATCGTGATGAGTCGCATCGCCCTGCTCGACGGCATCCTGACCTTCTTCGTCCTGCTGGGTGTGCTCTTCGTGATCATCGACCGGCAGCGGACGATCCCCGTGCTCGAGAAGCGCGATCCCGACACCCCGGATCCGTTCTGGGGTCCGGTGCTCTGGCGTCGTCCGTGGCTGATCGCCGCGGGAGCCGCCCTCGGCGCGGCGTCGGCCGTGAAGTGGTCGGGGCTGTACGTGCTGGCGGGCTTCGGCCTGTACGTCGTCGTCACGGATGCGCTCGCCCGCCGTCGCGCGGGAGTGGTGCTGTGGCCGACTGCGGCCGCGTTCCGACAGGGGCCGGTCTCGTTCGTGCTGCTCGTCTTCCCCGCGCTGGCGGTGTACCTGATCAGCTGGACCGGCTGGCTGGTGACGGCAGGGGGCTATGACCGCCAGAGCGACCCGAACCCGCTGATCGCGCTGTGGAAGTACCACGAGTCGATGCTCGGCTTCCACGTCGGCCTCACTCGCGGCCACCCCTACGCGAGTCCCGCCTGGGAGTGGCCGTTCCTGCTGCGCCCCACGGCGGTCTGGGTCGACTCCGACCCCGCGGGCTGCGGGACGGACCACTGCATCGGCGTGATCTCGGCGATCCCGAATCCGCTCATCTGGTACGCGGGCGTGGCCGCAGCGATCTACCTGCTCTACCGCCTGGTGCGCGGCTGGATCACCCGGCAGCCCGTCGGCCCGGAACTGAGCATCCCCCTGGTCGGCCTCGCCGTCACCTACGTGCCGTGGCTGATGTTCCCCGACCGCACGATCTTCCAGTTCTACACCGTCGTGATGATGCCGTTCCTCGTGCTCGCGCTGGCGATGACGCTGCGGATCATCGCCGGGCGACGTGAGGATCCGCTGCACCGCCGGCAGTCCGGCGAGCGCACCGTGATGATCTTCCTCGCGTTCGTGGTGCTCGTGTCGGCGTTCTTCCTTCCCCTGTGGACGGGGATGAGCGTGCCGTACGAGTTCTGGCTGGTGCACAACTGGCTGCCCGGCTGGGTGTGAGCCCGCCCGACGCACCACAGCGTCCCTCAGACCGCGAGTGACTCCACGATCTCGTCGAGCGTGCGCCCGAACGCGAAGCGGTACCAGTCCAGGGCGTCCTCGCCGGAGAGCTGAGCGACGTGACCGTCCTCGCCGCTGAACGACCATCGCGAGGCGCCTGGGGGCCAGGACGCCATGGTCTCCGGCTGCGGAACCTCCGTCGACGCGGATGGCGGCAACGGAGGAAGGCCGTGCGCCTGCCGTCCACGCGCCCCCACAGCCGTCGCGAGCCAGAGCTCGGCGAAGGCGCGGGGACGCAGCGACGCGATCGGTGCGGGGGTCTCCGCGCGGTAGACGACCGTCATGGAGTCGGAACGCACGACGACCCATCGCTCCCCCGCGGCGAGGAACCGACAGCGCACGTCGGAGTGCAGGTCGATCGTCGCGCCGAGCCGCGCGAGCGCGCCGACGGCCGCTGAGGAGAGCAGCTTCTCCGGAACCTCCCGCTCGCGGCGGCGCTGTTCCGCCTCCAGGCGCTCGGCCGCGAGCGGCGCGTACTCCACGCTCAGGGCATCCCGATTCGCCGCCGCGCCCGCCGCCAGTCGCCCGTGCAGCCACTGCGGATCGAGCTGCAGGAAGTAGCGGAAGACGACCGGGATCGGCGACGCCGACCCTCGCAGTCGGCGGTTCCTGACCAGCAGACGCACACCGTGGTCCACCGACCACACCGCCGACACGGTGCCGTCGACGACGGCGACCCACGACCATCCGCGGTTCTCGATCTCCGGATGCGTCGCCTCGAGCAGATCTGCCAGGCGCGTGCCGCCCGGAAACGACAAGCGGCGCGCATGGGAGGACATGTCGTCGCCCATCGCGACGCTGTCACGGTCGAGGTCCACGAGCACAGGAGCAGCGACCATGACGACGATGCTAGCGGGATCACCGTCGCCCTAGAGCACCTCGTCCGCGGCGACGTGCTCGACCAGCGGGAGCACACGGCCCGAGAGATGCGTGCGCATCGCGATCGACGAGGCGGTGCGCGCGACTCCCGGCACCAGGGCGACCCGATCGAGCACCTCCTGCAGCCGCGTGGCATCGCGCGCCACCAGCCGCAGCTGCATGTCGCTGGCCCCCGTGACGGTGTGCATGTCGACGATCTCGGGGACGGCATCCGCAAGAGCCGTGGCGACGTCGTCGTGCCCCACCTTCTGATCGATCTCGACCAGGCAGAACGCGACGACGCCGTAGCCGAAACCCGCCGGATCGATCCGCGGCACGATCGCCTCGATCACCCCGCCCTCGTGCAGGCGCGCGAGCCGGCTCGTCGCGGTGCCGCGCGCGATCCCGAGTCGCCGTGCGCACTCCAGGATCGGTAGCTGCGGCGACTCCGTGAGCAGGCGGATGAGCTGGGCGTCGAGGCGATCGATGCGCATCGCTACTCCCGTGGGACGCCGGGCCGGGCCACGCTCCTGGTCGCCCGGGCGACGAGGAGGAGGACGGCGGTGAGACCCAGCGTGAGCAGCAGCTGGATGCGCGCGGCCTCATCGATCATCGCGAGGGCGATCACTGCGGCGAGCAGCACCAGGCACAGCCACGACAGCCAGGGGAAGCCCCACATACGCATCGGCATCGCCTCGCCGGCACGATCCGCGCGACGGCGGAGGATGATCTGCGCCACCGCGGTGGCGGTCCAGATCACGAGCAGCGTCGAGCCGACCACGTTGAGCAGGGCGGGCAGCACCACGTCAGGGAAGGCCCAGTTGAGCCCGACCGTGACGAACCCGAACGCCACGGAGGCCAGCACTGCGACGAACGGCACGCCCTTGAGGCTCGTGCGGGTCGCGGCCAGCGGGGCGAGCCCGCGCTCCCCCAGCGAATACGCCATGCGCGAGGCGCCGTAGATGTTGGCGTTCATGGCCGACAGCAGCGCGATGATCACGATGAGGTCCATCACCAGACCGACGCCGGGCACGTTCAGCGTCTCGAGCACCGCCGAGAAGGGCCCCGCCTTCACGGCGGGGTCGTTCCAGGGCAGCACAGCCACGATCACGAAGATCGATCCGACGTAGAAGACGAGGATGCGCACGAGCACCTCCCGCACGATGCGGCGGATGTTGTGCGCGGGATCGTTCGACTCCGCGGCGGCGATCGCGACGACCTCGGTACCTCCGAACGCGAAGACGACGATCAGCAGGGCGCCGGCGATCCCGGCGATGCCGTTCGGTGCGAAGCCGCCGTTGTCGACCAGGTTCGCGATGCCGGTCGCCGGCACACCGGGGATCAGCCCGACGATCGCGCACACCCCCACCACGAGGAAGGCGATGATCGCCGCGACCTTGATCGCCGCGAACCAGAACTCGAAGCGGCCGTAGTTGCGCACCCCGAACAGATTCACCGCGGTGAGCGCGACGACGAAGATCAGCACCCACACCCAGGCCGGGATGCCCGGTGTCCAGTTGGCCACGATCGCACCGGCACCGGTCGCCTCCGCGGCGATCACCACGACCAGCTGGATCCAGTAGAGCCAGCCGACCGCGCTGCCGGCGCTGCGTCCCATCGCCTTCTGGGCATATGAGCTGAAAGCCCCCGAGCTGGGCCGGGCGGCGACCATCTCGGCCAGCATCGCCATCACGAGCACGACGATGCCGCCCGCGACCAGGTACGACACCAGCACGGCGGGCCCCGCGATGCTGATCGCCTGACCTGATCCGACGAACAGCCCGGCGCCGATCGCACCGCCCAGCCCCATCATCGAGATCTGGCGGCGGGTCAGGCCCGGGTGCAGACCCTTGGTGGTCGTGGTGGTCGGGGGGATCTCGGTCATGCGGTCATCGGTCATGCGCCGACCTCCACACGCTCAGCGGCACCGCGTTCCCGGGCGGCGCCTGCGAGCGCGGCCTCCACCCGGTCGATGTCCTCCACAGAGCCCGAGGAGATGCGGATGCCCTCCCCGGCGAAGGCGCGCGCGATCACGCCGCCCGCCTGCAGCAGGTGCTCGAGCTCCGCGGTGCGGTCGGCGGACGGCACCCACACGAAGTTCGCCTGGGACCGGACGGCGGGCCATCCGGCCGCCACGAGCACGGCATGGAGCCGGTCGCGCTGCACGACGACCTCGTCGATGCGTGTCGCGAGCTCGTCCTCGGCGTCCAGCGAGGCGAGCGCCGCGGTCTGCGCGAGGTCGGTCACGCCGAACGGCACGGCGACCTTGCGCTGGTTCTCGGCGACGGCGGCCGGGGCGATCGCATAGCCGATGCGCAGGCCCGCGAGCCCGTAGGCCTTGGAGAACGTGTGCAGCACCGCCACATGCGGGTGCCGCCGGAACAGCTCGATGCCGGCACCTCGACTCTCGGTGCGATCGAAGTGCACATAGGCCTCGTCGATCACCACGAGCACATCGTGCGGCACCGCGGCGACGAAGCTCTCGAGCTCATCGGCGCCGACCACGGTGCCCGTCGGGTTGTTCGGGTTGCACACGAAGATCAGGCGGGTGCGCGGGGTGATCGCCGCGAGCATCGCGTCGAGGTCGTGTCCGTGGTCTGCGTCGAGCGGCACCGGGACGGGCGTGGCACCCGCGATGCGAACCAGGGACGGGTACGCCTCGAACGACCGCCACGCGAAGACCACCTCGTCACCATCGCCGGCGACCGCGTGGATGAGCTGAGCGGCGATCTCGACCGACCCCGCACCGACCGTGACCTCCGACGGATCGACGCCGTAGCGGTCGGCCAGCCGTTCGCGCAGGGCGGCGGCGCTCATGTCCGGGTAGCGGTGGATGCCGTCGAGGCGATCGCGCACGGCCGCGACGACCGAGGGCAGCGGCGGATGCGGGGACTCGTTCGAGGAGAGCTTCGAGGCACCGGCCGGGGCGGAGCGCCCCTGACGGTACGCGGGAACGGCGTCGAGTCCGGCGCGGGTGGGGAGGGGCATCGTCAGAGCGTCCTTGCTGTGATCCATGGGCGGCCCCCGAGCGGCACCGCCTGCTGTCGCGCAACAGTAGAACGGATCGCATCCACTGGGCAATCGGCGCACCGGAAGCTGCGCATCTCGCGCAACCGACCGGCACCCCCGGGGCAACGGTTAGTCAGATTGCACAGTCACGCTGTCGCGATCGCGGGCGCCGCGAGCCGGAGCCCGATGCCCACAGCGACGAGGTCCTCCTCGTACGCCCCGTGCCGTCGGGCGCAGCGGGCCAGATCCACGTCGTGGCGGAACGCTCCGCCGCGTGTGATGTGCGGGTCGGCCGCCCAGTCCTCGACGGCAGGGACGTCGTCGGGTGCCCCCGGATACGGCGCGTACAGGGTCGAGGTCCATTCGTCGACGTTGCCCGCCATGTCGAGCACCCCGAACGGACTGGCGCCGTCGGGAAACGAACCGACGGGTGTCGTGGTGCCGAGTCCCAGGTCGAACAGGTTCGCCCGGCCCTGGACGTACTCGTCACCCCACGGGAACTCGCGGGTGTCGTCGCAGCGCGCCGCCCGCTCCCACTCGTCTTCGGTCGGCAGCCGGGCGTCCACGCCGAGCTGCGAGCCGATCCAGGCGGCGTAGGCGGTGGCCTCGTCCCACGAGACCCCGACCACCGGATGCTCGTCGATGCCGGAGAGGGCACGGGCGCCGGTCGCCTCCGCGAACACCCTCCACTGCGCCACCGTCACCGGGGTGCGGGCGAGCCGGAACGCCGGGACGACGACCTGCGTGCGCGGCGTCTCCTTCTCGTACCAGGCTCGGGGAACGCCGGTGTGAGCATACCGGACGGTGAGGGCGTCGACCTGATCGAGCGGCGTTCCCCGCTGCAGTGCTCCCGCCGGGATGTCGACCCACTCGATCTGCTGCACGGCCATGCCCGCTCCTCCATCGAAACCGGTTCGTTCCCAGCGTAGGAGCCCTGGCGCGAGCGAGGGCCGAGCGTCAGCGCGCGATCGTCACCTCGGCGGGGTCGCTCACCGGCAGTCGGCACACGAACGCCCGGCAGTCGTAGGCGCGTTCCGTCGTCGCATCCTTGCCCTGGAACAGGGCGAATCCCGCATCCGCGAACGATCGTGCCTGCTCGGCGCTGACCACGGCGACCACCTCGGCGTCCGCACCCCTGCCCGCCACGGCCAGGGCGCTGTCACGTGCTTCGGTGACGACGACGAGCTGGCGAGGCGGAACGGCGAGTCCCGCGGCCACCCGCAGCAGCGTGCCGTGGGCGAACGGCTGCTCCCGAGAGCGCTCTGCGAGCGCGCGCACCGTCGAGACGGTCGCTTCGCGATATCGCTCCCCCGCCCCCAGCCACCAGGCCGTCAGGGCGGCACCGGCGACGGCCGCCGCGTCTGAGGGCAGGTCGCCATCGGTCTGATCGGGCGACGTCGCGATGCCCTGGGCCGACAGGAGCGGGTCGTCACCGGCCGCCCCCTTGAGAGCCTCGTCGAGGACGACGCGCGCCTCGACCGCCCACCCCGCGTCGCCCGTCGCCAGGGCGAGCGCGAACAGACCGTCGGCGAGCAGCCCGAGGTCGGCGGCGGTCGCGACCGCGGCGGATGCCCGCCCGTCGAGGGAAGCACGCACCAGGTCACCGTCGGCATCCCGATTGATCCGCAGCACCTGTTCCGCAGCGGAAGTGGCCGCGTCGATCCAGCCCTGCTCCCCGAAGGCCGCCCCCGCCCGGGCGAGGGCGCCGATCGCGAGTCCGTTCCAACCGGTGATCACCTTCCCGTCGACCGCCGGCACCTCCAGACCCGCGCGGTCGGCGAGGGCGCGGAGGTAGTAGCCACCCTCGTTGCGCACGCCGTCGATCGTCGACTCCGAGTCCTGCGCCGCACCAAATCCCCCGCCGTCGCGCTGGAGCACGTCGATCAGGAAGGAGGCGATGCCCCGCACGGTCTGCTCGTCTCCCGCGTCGCGCGCGATCTCGAGCAGCTGCGCGTTGTCGGTCAGCATCCGCTCGTAGTGCGGCACGGTCCAGTCACGCTGTGTCGCATAACGGAAGAATCCTCCATCGGCGTCGCGCAGGTCCGAACCCGCCATCGCCGCGAGCGCGCGTGCCGCCGCGGCCGCCGCCTCGGGCGCGCCTTCTCGCACGAGCGGATGCTGCAGGAATCGCAGCGTCGTGGCGACGGGGAACTTGGGCGCACCTCCGAAGCCGCCGAACTGCCGATCCTCGCGCTGCGCGATGGACGCGGCCGCCGCGGCGATCGCCACCATGTCCGGCAGGTCGGATGGTGTGGATTCCGCCGCCCGGGCGAGCGCGTCGGTCACGGCACCCGCCGACTCCTCCGCCTGCGCACGACGCAGCGTCCACGCCTCCCGCACCGCCGCGAGTACGTCGCGGAATGCGGGCATCGGCGGCCGGGCTTCCGGTGGCCAGTAGGTGCCGGCATAGAAGGTGCGCCCACGCGGTGTGGCGAACACGGTGAGCGGCCAGCCGAGGTTCTGCGTGAAGGCGGAGGCCGCGGCCATGTAGGCGCCGTCCACCTGCGGGTGCTCCTCACGGTCGACTTTGACGGCCACGAACCCGTCGTTGATGAGCGCGGCGGTGGCCGGGTCGGCGAACGACTCCCGAGCCATCACATGGCACCAGTGGCAGGTCGAGTAGCCGATCGAGATCAGGAGCGGCACATCCCGCCGCCGCGCCTCGTCGAATGCCTCCTCGCCCCACGGGTACCAGTCGACGGGGTTGTCGGCGTGCGCGCGGAGATACGGGCTGAGAGTGTCGGCGAGCCGATTAGTCATGCCTTCACGCTACGCCGCGCGGAGGGGGTGCGGTCAGCCGACGAGCAGCTCGATCGGACGCGATGCCGCGTACCCCACCAGCGGAAGGGCGCGCTCGGCAGCCAACGCGATGCGGGCCTCGAGCACCTCGGAGGCGATCTCGTAGCCGTCGAAGTCGGTGTTGCTCGCGTAGACGCCGAGCGGAAGGGTGAGCGCCTGGAAGAACGCGAACAGCGGACGCAGCTGGTGCTCGATGATCAACGCGTGCTTCTCGCCGCCACCGGTCGCGGCGAGCAGCACCGGCTTGCCCACCAGGTCGTACTGGCCGACGAAATCGAACAGGTGCTTGAAGAGCCCCGTGAACGACGCCCGGTAGACGGGGCTGCCCACGATCAGCAGGTCGGCCGATTCGATCGCCTGCAGCTGCGCCTCGACCTCCGGCGGCAGCTGATCGCGCTGCAGCGCGCCGGCCAGTCCCGGACCGATCTGCGTCAGTTCGATGAGCTGCGACTCGACCTCGGCGCGCTCGGCGATGGCGGCGGTGATCGCGCGGACGAGGGCGGTCGTCTTGCTGGGCTCGTGCAGGGATCCCGACACGGCGACGACGCGGAACGGAGCTGTCATGCCTCGACGGTACTCACGACGGCGCCCCGTGTCGCGCGATGCGACACGGGGCGTCATGTGAGCCCGAGGCTCCGTCCCACGGGAGCGGGGTCAGTTGACCTCGTCCGGGTGCGAGCCGACGCGGCCGGAGCCGTCGAGCGGGTCGAGGGCGTCGATCGCCGCGATCTCGGCGTCGGTCAGTTCGAAGCCGAAGACGTCGAGGTTCTCACGCAGCCGCTCGGCGCGCACCGACTTCGGGAACACGATGATGCCCTTCTGCAGGTGCCAGCGGAGCACCGCCTGTGCCGGGGTGACGCCGTGCGCTGCGGCGGCATCTGCCACCGCCGGGATGCCGAAGAGGTCGTACTTGCCCTGGCCGAGAGGACCCCACGCCTCGATGCGGACGCCGTTCGCGTCGGCCCAGGCGACCTCTTCGCGGCGCTGGTACGCCGGGTGCAGCTCGATCTGGTTCACGGCCGGGACGACGCCGGTCTCCTTGACCGTGCGCTCCAGGTGCGGGACCAGGAAGTTCGAGACGCCGATGCTGCGGGTGAGACCCGCCTCGCGGAGCTCGATGAGCTTCGCGAACGCGTGCACATAGTCGTCCTTGGCCGGGGTCGGCCAGTGCACGAGGTAGAGGTCGACCTCGTCGAGTCCGAGCTTCTCGAGGCTCTCGCCGATGGCGGCGCGCGGCTCGTCGTCGTGGTGACGGTCGTTCCAGAGCTTCGTCGTGACGAACAGCTCGTCGCGCGGGATGCCGGAGGCGGCGATGGCGGCGCCGACGCCCTCTTCGTTGCCGTAGATGGCGGCGGTGTCGATGTGGCGGTAGCCGATCTCGAGCGCCTCGCTCACCGCCCGCTCGGTCTCTGCCGGCGGCACCTTGAAGACGCCGTAGCCGAGCTGCGGGATGGAGTTGCCGTCGTTCAGTTCGAGTGCAGGAATCGTCATGCCTCCAGCCTATGACCTGTGATGACAGGTCGGACCGGCCGGTGACGAAAGAAGTCAGTCGAGCCCGTCGAGCCCCTGCGACATGGCCTGGAAGGCCTCGACAGCGCGCTCCGCGGGACGAGCACCGTCGGGATCCGCCGCCCACTGCTCGAGACCGACGCGGATGGAGGCCGTCGCGACAGCGGCGAGCAGAGCCGCATCCCACACCGCGATCCCCCGCTCCCGGAGGATCGCTCGCAGTCGACGCTCGGAGTCGTCGTTGACGCGCAGCCAGACATCGCGCATCGCCGTGTCGTCGTCGAGGCCCCGGAGCACGCCGAGCATCGTGTCGAGTTCGAGCCCCTCGGATGACCGCTCCCCTGACCCGTCCTCGGCGAGCTGGGCGTGGATCACGGCGGGGATCCGCTCCCGCAGCGAAAGCTCCCCCACCTGCGCGAATGCCTCCTGCCAGCGCTGGGCGCCGACGCTGAGGATGGGCGTGATCGCGTCTTCCTTCCGGGCGAAGTACCGGTAGATCGTACGCACCGAGACACCCGCGCGCGCCGCGATCTGCTCGGCGGTGACCCCCGCCACGCTCTGCTCGGCGAACAGCGCGGCGGCGGCGGCCGCGATGTCCCGCTCGGTCGCGGCCCGGCGGCGTTCGGTGAGGGTCGAGGTCTCCACCGTCACAGCGTACGGGAATAGGCGAACGCCGCGGCAGGTTGGGTCTATGTGGCACGTTCTGCCATACAGGCATAGTCTGCCTACAACGGAACGTCGCCTCGCGACACCATCACCGCATCCACCACGACATTCACCACGAAAGGGAAGATCATGAACCGCTACGAAGGACGTCGGGCGCTCGTCACCGGCGGAGGGTCGGGCATCGGTCAGGCCACCGTGCTGCGCATGCTCCGCGAAGGCGGCAGCGTCGTCGCCGCCGACGTCAGCACCGCGGGTCTCGAAGACACGGTCGCCCAGGCCGGCGCACTCGCCGAACGCCTCACGACCGTCACGATGAACATCGCCGACGAAGCCTCCGTGGCTGCCGGCGTCGCCGAGGCCGTCGCTGCTCTGGGCGGACTCGACGTGCTCGTGAACGCCGCCGGAATCCTGCGCTCCTCGCACACCCACGAGACGACGCTCGACCAGTTCGAGCAGGTCATCCGGATCAACCTGGTCGGCACGTTCCTCGTGATCCGCGCGGCGATCCCCGCACTGCTCGACGGCTCGTCGTCCGCCGTGGTGAACTTCAGCTCGACCTCAGCCGGCTTCGCGCACCCCTACATGGCGGCCTACGCGGCCAGCAAGGGCGGCGTGCAGTCGATGACCCACGCGCTCGCCGCCGAATACGCGAAGAGCGGGATCCGCTTCACCGCGGTGCAGCCCGGGTCGATCTCGTCCGGCATGACCGACGGATCCGGCCAGAGCAACCAGAGCAACGGTCCGGGCCTGCCCGCCGACGCCGACATGAGCCTGTTCATGAAGCTCGCGCCCGCGATCGGTCAGGGTTTCGCCGGACCGGAGTCGGTCGCCGGCGTCGTGGCGATGCTCGCGAGCGAGGACGGTGCGTTCATCACGGGCACCGAGGTGCGCATCGACGGCGGCACGCACTTCTGAGAGACACCGGTGGGGGCACCCGATCCGGTGCCCCCACCCGCGCACTCGTTCCTGAGCTCACTCGCCCGAGCGGATGGCCTTGACCTCGTGCACCCGCACGATGTTCGTGCCGGTCGCGCTGCCGGCCCGATACGAGAACACCGACGGCGATCCCTCGCCCTGGAGCGTCGACGTCGTATCCGTCGCGGACACCTGCCACGCCGTCGGCTCGGGCTGGCCGTCGGCCCACACCTTGGCGCGGATGGTCGTCGACGGTGAACCCGACGTCTCCGTCGACAGGTGGAACATCGTCCCGGCACTCCAGGTCAGACCGGGGACCGCCGCGCTGGCGATCGCCGTCCCGTTGCGCTGGATCACCACCCAGACCGCCCCATCGGCGCGATGCCAGGCCAGGGCTCGGAACCCGCTGTCGCCGGCGCGACGAGAACCCGCACCGACGTACGCCGTGCCGGACTCCGGACCGGCCGAGAGCGTGTAGGACATCGTCGTGGCGGAATCCCGCACCGATGCATCGTCCAGCAGCATCTCGCGCGTCTGCCCTGCGGCGAGGTCGATCACCCCGGCACCCTCTGCCACGGAGAGCGCGGTCGACTTGCCCTGCATCGGCGTCCACAGACCACCGACATCAGCGGTGCCCCAGCCGGAATCGACCGCACGATCGAACCCGTCCGATGCCACGACGACATCGGCGACGACGGGGGCCGTGACCACGACCTGCTTCTCGCTCGATGCCGACAGTCCACGACTGTCCGTCACCGTCACGCGCACCGTGTAGGTCCCCGCTGCCGCGTATTCGTGCGTCGCGGTCGCGCCCGTGGCCGTCGAACCGTCGCCGAAGTCCCAGGCGTAAGCACTGATCGATGCTCCGCCGTCCGCGGACGAGCCCGACGCGTCGACCGCCACGCTCAGATCGGTCGACTGTGCCGTGAATGCCGCCGTCGGAGCCTTCATGCCCTTCCCCAGCTGGAAGTGCGACCGCACCTGATCCGCGTTCAACGCGAACGGGTACACCGCGGCCTCGTCCAGCGCACCCTTGAAGTAGTTCGACGAGGGAGCCGACGGCCAGCCCGCGAGGGCATCGCCGCCGATGCGGAGGTAGGCGGAGTCGGTCCTGGACGTCGTCACCGCGGGATCCGAGGCGACGAGCTCACCGTCGACGTAGAGCTTCATCCCCTCCGCGTTCTGCGAGACGACCGCGTGATGCCACGTTCCGTCGTTCAGCGCCTTGTCCCCTGCCACCGTGGCGCGCGTCTGACCGGCGAAGACGCCGAAGGTCAGAGTGCCGCTGTTCGTCATGTAGAGCTGTCGGTCGACGGTCGCGGAGCTTCCCGTCTTGGCGGCTCCGGAGCCGATGAGCATGCCGCCGGTCTTCGTGGTCGTCTGGAACCAGATCTCCGAGGAGAAATCCTTCGACACCGCCGCCTTGGCGTCGGACGAGACCCGGCCGGTCGTGGTGCCGTTGAAGGCGGTCGATCCCGTGCCGCTGTTCTCGATGCCGGCCGACGAGACCGTGGCGCCCGACCCGTTCACCGGGGTGTTAGCGCCCGCCCAATCCTTCGAGATGTTTCCCATCGGGTAGTACAGCGAGGGACCGTCCGCGAGGACCTTGGCCGTGTATGCAGAGACGGTCCCCGCGTTCGCCTTCGCGTTCACGCTCGCACTGGTCGCGGTGTTCCCGGCGGCGTCCTTCGCGACCACGGTGTAGCTCTGCGTCGCGCCCGGCGTCGCCGTCGGGTCATCGAGCGTGACCGTCGCGCGCTTCCACCAGGTGCCGTCCGCAGTCGTGCTCGCCACAGGTTCAGCGGTTCCGGCTCGGTAGAGCTCGTAGGTGAGGGTCAGGTCATCCCGATCCCAGTTCGTCTGGATCGTCACGCGAGCGCGCCCGGGGACGGGCGATGTGCCCGCCGTGGGCTTCCAGTCCGCAGCGGCGACACGGGGACCGTCCTTGGCGCCGCCAGGCGGGTTCGTGGAGAACCGGACCAGTCCCTCGAACTGACCGCCGTTGACGGATCGGAACTCGCCGCCGATCGAGATCATGTCGCCCGCGCCGGTGATGGACAGGCCCGCCTGGCCGAGTCCGGTGGTGGTGCCCACCGACCAGTCCGGTGCCCACTGGTAGGGCGACGGCGCAGGGGTTCCCGCCCAGTTGGCGTACCCCGAGTAGGTGTTCGCGGAGAGGGTGCCGCGCGCATCGGCCGTGTACGCCTCGGCGTACTGGTAGACCGCCGGGTTCTTCTGCGGCTGCAGGCCCATCGTGTTGCAGGAGTGCATGTGGCTCGTCGTGTAGACAACCTTGCCGGTCGAGTACACGCCGTAGTGATCGCCGTGGCAATCCGCGATCCAGCGCACCGCTCCGGTTCCCGCCTCTGCGGCGAACGTGCCCTCGAGGTTGCCCCCGCCGGCCCAGCTCCACCCGGTGCCGTAGACCGAGTTCGCGTCGGTGGCGAGGGCGAAGATACCGGAGTTGCTGCTGCTCCCGCTGTTCTTCACGACCTGGGAGATGCCCCAGGAGGTGTCCGCTGCACCGGTGGATTTGTCCACAGCGGCCGAGCCACGGAGACTGCTGCCGTTGACCGTCGAGAAGCGACCTCCGACGATGACGTTCGTGCCGGCCGGATCCATCACCAGGGCATCGACCTGGCGGTCGGCCTGGGGAGCCCAGCTCAGCAGCGCACCGTTCTTCTGGTCGAAGGCGGCGAGGTTCTTCCGGGCGACGCCGTTGGCCTGAGTGAACAGACCCCCGAGGTAGATGTTCGATCCGTCGGTGGTGATCGCGTACACGCCACTGCCGCCGATCGACGGCGCGAACTGCGGGACCAGCTCGCCGGTCTTCGCATCGAGCGCCGCGAAGTTCCACCGGTCCTTGCCGTTCACACTGTTGAAGGATCCGCCGATGTAGATGCGCGTGCCGTCGGGCGATGCCGCGACGGCCTTGATCACGCCGTTGACCTTCGGGGCGAACGACGACAGCGCGCCGGAGACGATGTCGTACGCCAGCACATTCGAGCGTGCGGTGAGGGCCGTGCCGGGCGCGGCCTTCGGCTCACGCGCGTTGTCGAACTTGCCGACCGCGTACACGGTGGTGCCGATCGTGGTCTGCGCCCACACGTATCCGTTGTCGATCTGGACGGTCGGAATCGGATCCGACGTCACCACGTTCTCATCGCGCTGCAGCTGCGGAGGCGTCGTCGGCGGCACGTCGGCTGCAGCAGCCGCCGTCGCTCCCACACCGGACAGACCCGCGATCAGCAGGCCGGCCGTCAGAATTGATGCGACGGCACCGCGTGCCCGTCGCCCGAAACTCGTGTTCCCCACCGTGACTCCCCAGTCGATGCCGTTCCGAACGCGCAGGCGTCATCCCCCGCGCACTCGACGACATCGAGACGGCGAATGGATCGCCGCAACGCGGTGGTGTGAACTCCCCAGTTCGAAACTCCCCAGTCCGACCCGAGATCGGGGTCGGTCGCGAACGCCAGAAAGCGTCGCCGTTCCACGCTAGCACATCGTCTTCTCGGCCCTCGTCGTGGTCGGCGACGTGGTCGGCCCTATGGTCGGCGACGTGGTCGGCATCGACGGAGTCAGCTCCGGGGCACCGACGCCATCGCCGTCGCTCCCCGACCGACCAGGCGTTCGAGCGGTCCGCGGCCGAAGAACATCGACCAGAGCGTGGTCAGCAGGAGCAGAGCGATCGCAGTCGCGGCCCAGAACGTGTTGCTGGTGAAGAACGACCCCGGTCCACCGACCAGCATGATCGAGAGCACATGCGCACTGTATGCCGAGAGCGGCATGGAACCGAGCGCACCCAGCGGGAGCAGCGCCCAGCGCAGAGGTGTGCTCAGCAGCAGGCACAGGGCGATGACGACGAGGGCGAACCCGCCGGACCCGAGGATCTCGGCCGTACCTCCACTGTGCGGGTCGACGGCGAAGACCGCCGTGAGCACGGCACGGAGCGGGTCGGTCTCGGCGAGCGCCTGCGGGTAGGCCTCCCACCCGGTGGGAGCCGTGCCCATGTCGACGAAGCCGGGGTCGACGATCGAGCTGCCCGATGAGACCTCCGTCCCCGATGAGCCGTTCCCGACGTCGCTGGCGAGACCGGCGGCGTGGCCGACCCCGCCCAGACCGTACCCGACCACCACGAGCGCGAATCCGACGCCGAGCGCGACCGCCGCGGTGCGCATCCGCTCGACGCGCAGGCGTCCGAGGGCCATGCCAGCCAGCACCAGTGACATCCAGACCGTGACGGGGTACGTGCCGTACAGCACGAACCCGATGCCGGAACCGTAGGGGTTCAGCATCACCGCGTTCAGGAACGCGAGCAGCGCCGGACCGAGGAGTGCGAGCACCGCCGCCCCCGTCAGCAGCTGCCAGGGCCTCCAGCGCAGGAACGGGATGACCGCGACGTAGAGCAGACCGTAGAGCGTGAGGATCACTGCGATCGGGGTGTTCAACATCTCGAGGGCCAGGCCGATCACGAAGATCACCGCGCCCCGGCCGATGAGGTTCAGGCGGATGCCGGGGATGCGCTCACGTTCGGGCAGCGCGCTGCGTCCCGTCATGAGGGCGATCGAGATGCCCGCGAGCACCGCGAACAGGATCGACGAGCGTCCATGCACCAGGTCGGTCCACGTCGACGGGTCGAACCAGTCGAACGGCTCGGTCTCGCCGATGTGCGCTCCGGCCATGCCGAGGATCGCCAGTCCTCGGGCGACGTCGAGCCCGAGGATGCGCGGAGGTCGTCCGAACTCGTGGAACCACCGGACGGGGGCGAGAGCAGTGATCACCCCCTGATCGTAGAGGCCGGCATCGGTGCGTGGAGGACCGATCCCGGCATACGATGGAGGGCTATGTCTTCCCCCGTGATCTCCTATCCCCCGGAGCTGCCGGTCAGCGCCGCCAGGGCTGAGATCGCCGATGCCATCCGCGACCACCAGGTCGTGATCGTCGCCGGTGCGACCGGATCGGGAAAGACCACCCAGCTGCCGAAGATCGCCCTGGAACTCGGTCGGGAGCGCATCGCCCACACGCAACCGCGACGCCTCGCCGCCCGCACGATCGCCGAGCGCGTCGCCGAAGAGCTCCACGTCGAGCTGGGCACGCTCGTCGGATACAAGGTGCGGTTCACCGACAAGGTGTCGGACGTCACGCGCATCGCCCTGATGACGGACGGCATCCTGCTCAACGAGATCCACCGCGACCGGTTGCTCACCCGCTACGACACGATCATCATCGACGAGGCGCACGAGCGCTCCCTCAATGTCGACTTCCTGCTCGGCTACCTGTCCCGCATCCTCCCGGAGCGCCCCGACCTCAAGGTGATCATCACCTCGGCGACGATCGATCCGGAGAGCTTCGCCAAGCACTTCGCCGCTCCGGACGGCACCCCGGCACCGATCATCGAGGTCTCCGGCCGCACCTATCCGGTGGAGATCCGCTACCGCGGGCCGGTCGAGGATGCAGACGAAGAGGATGCGCCGCCCGAGCCGGAGGACGAGGTCTCGGCGATCGTCGCGGCCCTGCGCGAGCTCGACCGGGAAGCACCGGGCGATGTTCTCGTCTTCCTCCCCGGCGAGGCCGAGATCCGCGATGCCGCCGATGCCGTGCGCGGCGCCTACGCGAACGACCGCGCCCCCACCGAGGTGCTGCCCCTGTTCGGACGCCTCTCCGCCGCCGACCAGCATCGGGTGTTCGAGCGCAGCCGGGTGGCCGGCGTGCGCCGCCGGGTGATCCTCGCCACGAACGTCGCCGAGACCAGCCTCACGGTGCCCGGCATCAAATATGTGATCGACACCGGCACCGCGCGCATCTCCCGGTACAGCAACCGGTCCAAGGTGCAGCGCCTGCCGATCGAGGCTGTCTCCCAGGCCTCGGCCAACCAGCGTTCGGGCCGTGCGGGCCGCACCAGCGACGGCATCGCGATCCGTCTCTACTCGGAAGAGGACTACGACAGGCGACCGGAGTACACCGAGCCCGAGATCCTGCGCACCTCGCTGGCCTCGGTCATCCTGCAGATGCTGTCGCTCGGATTCGGCGACATCACCGCGTTCCCGTTCCTCACCCCGCCCGACTCCCGGGGCGTGAAGGCCGCGTTCGACCTGCTCACCGAGCTCGGCGCCGTCGAGGCATCGCGCCGCGACGGTACCCCGCACCTCACCCGCACGGGTCGCGACATCTCCCGCATGCCGATCGATCCGCGGTTCGCACGCATGCTGATCGAAGCAGGGAAGGCGGACTCCGGCGGCACCGTGACGCGTGACGTGCTCGCGATCGTCTCGGGCATGACCATCCAGGACGTGCGGGAGCGGCCGGAGGAGCGCCGGGACGAAGCCGACCGGATGCACGCGCGTTTCGTCGACCCGACCAGTGACTTCCTCACCCTGCTGAACCTCTGGAACCACCTGCGCGAGCAGCAGCGCGAGCTCGGCTCGAGCGCGTTCCGCCGCCTGTGCCGTTCCGAGCACCTCAACTACGTGCGAGTGCGCGAGTGGTTCGACGTGCATCGCCAGCTGCGCACGCTCGTGAAGACGCCCGACCGCCCCCGCGACGACCGGAGAGCGGGCGACGACGGCGGCACCAGCGATCCCGATGCCATCCACCGCGCACTGCTGTCGGGCCTGCTCTCGCAGATCGGCATCCTCGACGAGCGCACCGCCCCCGCAGGCAAGGCGCACTCCCCTGCGAAGGAACCGAAAGGCCGTCGCATCGCCGAGTACCGCGGGGCGCGCGGCATCCGCTTCTCGATCTTCCCCGGCTCCGGTCTGCGCAAGAAGAGTCCGCGGGCGGTGATCGCCGCCGAGATCGTCGAGACCTCCCGCACGTTCGCCCGCACGGTCGCCGCGATCGACCCCGCCTGGGCCGAGCCCCTCGCCGGCGACCTCGCCAAGCGTCAGGTCACCGAGCCGCACTGGTCGAAGGATGCCGGTGCGGCGGTCGCCTTCGAGAAGGTGACCCTGTTCGGCCTCGAGATCATCCCGCGTCGGCGCGTGCAGTTCGCCCGCATCGACCGCGCTGCCTCACGCGAGCTGTTCGTGCGGCACGCTCTCGTCGAGGGCGAGTGGGATCCGACACGGCTCGACAAGCGGGTGAGCGCGTTCTGGCGCAGCAACGCCGAACTGCGCAAGCGCCTCGAGAAGCTCGAGGAGCGCGAGCGTCGCCGCGACATCCTCGCCGGCGACGAGGCCGTGTTCCGCTTCTACGACGAGCGCATCCCCGCCGAGGTGTTCGACGTGCGGTCGTTCGAGAGCTGGTGGCGAGAGGCCATGGCGACGACGCCGAAGCTGCTCGTGATGCGCGAGAGCGACCTGATCGACGACGAGGAGCGTGCGGATCAGCGCGAGTTCCCGACCCGGTGGACCCAGGGCGACCAGGTGCTCGGCCTCGCGTATCGGTTCGAGCCGGGCGCCGACGACGACGGCGTGAGCGTGGTCGTGCCGCTACCGCTCCTCGCGCAGATCGAGGACCGCGGCTTCGACTGGCAGGTTCCCGGCCTGCGTGCCGAACTGGTGACGGGCCTGCTGCGCGCCCTCCCCAAGGCGATCCGTCGCCACGTGGTCCCCGCCGCAGACTGGGCCGAGAAGTTCGGTGCCGAGCTCGTCGAGGAGGGGCCGGAGTCGCACGGCGGCCTGCCTCCGCGCACGCTCAAGGAGGCGCTCGCCCGCCGCATCCAGCCGCTCGCGAACCAGCTGGTCTCCGCCGCCGACTTCGACGACGAGCGCGTGCCCCCGCACCTGCGCATGAACTTCCGCGCCGTCGACGAACGCGGCAGGATCGTCGGCTCCGGACGCGATCTGCGCGCCCTGCAGACCCAGCTCTCGGACCGCGCCCGCAGCAGCGTCGCCCGCTCGATCGCAGCTCCTCCCCGCTCCGGGGGGACGGGAGCGAGACGCGGCACCGAACGCGGCGGGATCGAACGCATCGCGGCCGCGCCCCTCGAGCAGACCGGCCTCACCGCCTGGACCTTCGGAGAACTGCCCGAGGTGCTCGACACCCGCGTCGCCGGCGGCGTCGTGCGGGGGTACCCGGCCATCGTCGACCAGGGCAAGAGCGTGTCGGTGCGCGTCGAATCGACCCCGGATGCCGCGGCGGCCGCCACCCGCGACGGCGTGCTGCGTCTCGTACTGCTGGGTGTGCCGTCGCCCTCCTCGTACGTGCAGGAGCACCTGACCAGCCAGGAGAAGCTCGCACTCGCCGCCTCGCCCTATCCGTCGGCCGCCGCCCTCATCGAGGACGCGCGTGCGGCGGTCGCCCGCAACGTCATCGAAGGCATCGTGCCGGATGGCATCGTGCGCGACGAGGCGGGCTTCGCCCGCGTGCGCGACGCGGTCTCCGCCGTCCTCGTCGATGAGCTGTTCGCCTGCGTCTCCCTGGTCGCACGCATCCTCACGAAGTCACGCGACGTGGAGCGCGGCATCAAGTCGCAGAACTCCCTCGCCCTGCTCGGCCCGCTGAACGACATCCGCACCCAGTTGAGCGGACTGCTGCACCCCGGGTTCGTCTCCACCGCCGGTGTCGACCGCCTCGCGCACTTCCCCCGGTACCTGGAGGGGATGCTCGACCGGTTGAAGACCCTGTCCAGCGAGCCCGGCAAGGACCGTGCACGCATGACCGAGTACGAGCGGATGGCGAAGGCCTTCGAAGACGCCGGTGGCACGATCCCGCTCGCGGCCGACGCCTCGCCGGCGCTCGTCGAGGTGCGCTGGCTGCTCGAGGAGTACCGCGTCAGCGTGTTCGCGCAGCGTCTGGGCACCGCGCAGCCGGTGTCGCCGCAGCGCATCATGAAGGTGCTGTCCGGGCGCTGATCCGTGACCGCCACTGTCGGCGCAGGTAGCCTGAATGCATGGCTCGCGCGATCGTGTACACCGAAATCGGCTCCCCCGCTGTCCTGCATCTGATCGAGATCCCCGACCCCGTGGCGGGCCGCGGCGAGGTCGTCGTCCGCATCGAGGCGGCGGGGGCGAACCCGATCGATGCGAAGCTGCGCGGCGGCAAGCGCCCGTCGCCGCCGATCACCGAACCTCGTCCGGTCGGCTTCGACGGTGCCGGTGTCGTCGAAGCGCTCGGCGAAGGCGTCGACGACTTCGCGGTCGGCGACCGGGTGGCGATCCGCGATGGGCACGGCACCTACGCTTCGGCGCTCGCCGTCCCGACCGAGAACCTCGCGAAGCTCCCCGACTCCGTGACCACCGCAGAGGGCGCGGGCATCGGCATCCCCGCCGGAACCGCCTACCAGGCGCTGCGCTCGCTCGGGGTGACCGAGGGCGACGTGCTGCTCGTGCACGGAGGCTCCGGGGCCGTCGGACAGGCAGCCGTGCAGTTCGCCGTCGCCTGGGGTGCGACCGTGATCGCGACCGGGAGCCCCGCCCGTCACGACCAGCTGCGCGAGCTCGGCGCCATCCCGGTGGCCTACGGCGACGGCCTGCTCGACCGGGTCCGCGAGGCGGCTCCGTCCGCCGTCACGGTGGTGCTCGATTGCGCGGGCACCGACGAGGCGATCGAGACCTCGCTCGCGCTGGTGTCCGACCGCGACCGCATCGCCACGATCGTGCGGGGTCCGGATGCTGCGTCCTTCGGCATCCGCGCCTTCTCCGGTGGATCGCCGGTGCCGCTGACCGACCAGGAACTCGCCTGGCGTGCCGAGGCCCTCGCCGAGACGATCGCCCTCCTGGACACCGGCGACTTCACGATCGAGCTCGGACCGCAGATGCCGCTCGCCGAAGCGGCGCAGGCCCATGAGCTCATGGAATCCGGCGCCGCCTCGGGCAAGATCATCCTGCTCCCGTAGTCGCAGGGCTCCGGGTCAGGCCGGAGCCACTGGCCGTCCGATCGACAGCATCAGCCGGTTCGCCCAGTTGAAGAACGCGGCGCCGTGGATGACGTCCGCGACCTCCAGATCGTCGAGCCCTGCCGCGCGCAGCCGCGCGATCTCGTGCTCCCCGAATGCGCTGGGCGTGTCGGTGAGGGCGACGGATGCCGCGACGATCGCGTTCCATCGCTCGCCCAGGTCCGCGTCGACGCCCTCGTCGAGCAGCAGGTCGACGTCGTCGACGCGCTTGCTGTGGTGTGCGGCGAACCGCGAGTGCACCGACGCGCAGAACACGCAGCCGTTGCGGCGGGATGCCGCCGTGGCCGCCAGCTCGCGGTCGGCACGCGGGAGCCCCTCGGCCGCGTTGTAGAAGATGTCCTTGTCGACGAGGGTCCGCGCCCTGAGCACCTCGGGGTCGCGGGCGAGCAGTCGGAAGTAGTCGTTCTTCGCCCGTGCGGCGTCGACGAGACCGTCGTAGTGCCGCGCGGTCAGCTCGTCTTCCGCGAGGGGGTCCAGGTGCGGGACCCAGCCGACCTCCCCGCGGGTGAAGGCGTGCGGGTGCGGGGCGTCGTCGTGCCGGAGCACGGTCTGTTCGATGGTCATGCGGCTTCCTCTTCCTCGGAGACGGCGGTATCGGGAGCGGTCGCCAGCCCCGCGGCCCCGAGCACGCGGAGTCCGGTGACGACGCGCTGCTGGAAGGCGAGGAACGACACCAGCTGCGACAGCGTCACGATCCCGTCGGTCGACCACCCGGCGTCGAGCAGCCGCCCGAGGTCGGCTCCCGAGGCCTCGCGGGGCCGGAACACGAGCAGGTGCGTGTGTGCGAGGGCGGCGGCGAGGCGCTCACCGATGACCGCGGTGACCGCGTCGGAGGGGACGTACCGCTCCCCCTCCGTGTTCTCCTCCTGCAGACCCAGTTCGGTGTACACGCCGAAGGGTCCGCTGACGGCCGCGCCGTCGGCCTCGGTGAGCACGACGCTCGCGGTCTCCGGATCCGCGTCCTGTGCGCGGTCGGCATAGAACACCGCGGTCGCGTCATCCGCTCCGGCGAGCCCCGTCGCGAAGGCGGCGACGAGCTCGCGCTCCGCCTGCGAGACGTGTTCGACCGTGACCGGTCGGAAGAGTGCGTCGAAGCTCGCCTGCAACTGCTCTCGGGTGACCGGCCGACGACGGCGCAGCGCATCCAGCTCCGGCGTCACCTCCACGATGCGGTCCACGATGTCGTCGGTCATGCGTTCTCCTTGATGGTGAGGGTGTCTGGGGCGGAAGGGCTGAGTGCGTAGCCGAGGGCCGGCGCGACCTCATCGGCGAAGAGGGCGATGGATCGCAGCACGTGCTCGTGCGGGGCGTCGACCGAGTGCACCTGGAAGGCCACCTCGGTCGCGCGGGCGAGGGTGGTGTCGGCGGCGAGCGACTCCGCCACCTCCTCGGGCGTGCCCAGGTGCGTGTCGAGAGCGGCGATCAACTCGTCGATGCTGTCTCCGGGGATGGTCTGCCCCTGTCGGCGGAAGCCCTCCGCCGCCCGGCGCAGCCCGACCTCGGCGAACCGCAGTGCATCGGCGCGGTCGTCCGCGACGAACACCGTCCGCGACGCGGTGATCCTCGGCTCCACCCCGGCCGGAAGCGCCTCGAGGTACGCGTCGATGATCGGATCCTGCAGTTCGGAGAGCGGTGCGTGCAGCCGGTCGGCGCGGCGAGGCTGCGTGCGCGAGAGCAGCAGTCCGTGCCCGTGCACCCCGGCGCGGTGCCCACCGGGCGCCGAGAAGGTGGCCTGCCAGATGCGGTCGGCGAGATCTCCGGCATCCGGGTAGAGCGTGTTGCCCGCCCCGATGTCGCGACCCGCCAGCCCGTCGAGCAGCGTGCGCAGCTTGCGGTCGTAGGTCGGTGCCTTGTCGCGCACGTCCTCCCCGAAGGGCACGAACGACGACGGTGTCCCCCCGCTGCCGAGTCCCAGATCCACGCGCCCCCCGGAGAGCAGATCAGCGACCACGGCATCTTCGGCCACCCGCACCGGATCCTCCAGCGGCAGGGTGATGACCCCGGTTCCGAGCCGGATGCCGCGGGTCACGGCGGCCACGTGGGCGAGGAACACCAGAGGGGACGGCAGCCCGCCCTCGGCCGCGTGGAAGTGGTGTTGGGCGACCCAGGCCCGCCCGATCCCGTGCCGCTCGGCCTGCTGGATCTGCGCGGTCGCGAGCGCATACCTCTCGACAGGTGCAGCGTCGTCGAGCAGGCGGGTGAAGAAGGCGACGGTGGGTGCGGTGGTCATACGACGGTCTCCGTTCGTCCGGGGACAGCGGCGAGCAGCTCCCGGGTGTAGTCGTGCTGCGGGTCGCGGAAGAGTTCCTCCGTCTGTCCTTCCTCGACGATCCGGCCACGACGCATCACCGAGACCGTGTGGCTGATCCTGCGCACCACCGCGAGGTCGTGCGAGATGAACAGGTACGTGAGCCCGAGCTCGGACTGCAGCGAGGTGAGCAGCTCGAGGATGCGCGCCTGCACGGTCACGTCCAGTGCCGACACCGCCTCGTCGAGCACCACGACCTCCGGATCGATCGCGAGCGCCCTGGCGATCGCGACGCGCTGTCGCTGGCCACCCGAGAGCTCGCGCGGAGTGCGCCTCGCGACGTCGGCCGGGAGCGAGACCCGGTCGAGGAGGGCCAGCGCCCGCTCTCGGCGCTCGGCGCTCGATCCGACGCGGAAGTTCTGCAGCGGCTCCGCCACGATGTCGATGATGTGCTGACGAGGATCCAACGAGGCGAACGGGTTCTGGTAGACGAGTTGCACGCGTCGGCGCAGCGCGCGCAGCTGTTCGCGCTTCGCGTGGGTCACGTCTTCGCCGTCGACCTCGATCGTGCCGGCGTCGGGCTGATGGAAGCGCGTGACCAGCCGCGCCGTGGTCGTCTTGCCTGACCCGGACTCCCCGACGAGAGCGTGAGTGGTGCCCCGACGCACACGGAACGAGACGTCGTCGACCGCGCGGAAGCGCTCGCGCCCCGCGACGCGGAACTCCTTCACGAGCCCCTCGGCCACGATCGCATAGGGGTTCTCCGCGGCGACGGCCGCCGCGTCCCGCAGGAACGGCGGCGCCTCCGGGCGGCGGAATCCGGTCGTGAATGCAGGAGCATCGGCGAGCAGCTGCCGCGTGTACGGGTCGGACGGCGCAGCGAGCACCACTGCGCTCGGGCCCTGCTCCACGATCCGGCCGTCTTTGAGCACGACCAGCCTTTCCGCGCGATCGGCGGCCACACCGAGGTCGTGGGTCACGAGCAGGATGCTGGTGCCCTCCTCACGTTGCAGCTCGTCGAGCAGGTCGAGCACCTTGCGCTGCACGGTGGCATCGAGGGCGCTGGTCGGTTCGTCCGCGATCAGCAGGCGCGGCTGCAGGGCGATCGCGGTCGCGATCAGCACGCGCTGCCGCATACCGCCGGAGAGCTCGTGCGGGTACTGGCGCGCCCGCAGGTCCGGATCGTCGATGCCGACGCGGTCGAGCAGCTCGATCGCACGCGCGCGACGCGAACGCCGGTCCCGGTGTCCGTGCAGGCGCAGGATCTCCTCGACCTGCGCGCCGATCGGACGCACCGGATCGAGCGAGGTCGTGGGGTCCTGCGGCACGAGGCCGATCTCCGCGCCGCGGATGCCCCGCAGCGCGCGATCGGTCCATCCGGAGATGTCGAGGTCTCCGAGTGCCACGGTCCCGCCATCGACCTTCCCGCCGGCCGGAAGCAGACCGAGGAGCGCATGAGCGGTCGTGGACTTGCCCGATCCCGACTCGCCGACGAGCGCGAGGGTCTCGCCCTCCTCGATCTCGAACGAGATGCCGTGCACGACTTCGCGACCCCCGTAGGAGATCCGCAGATCCGTCGCAGCCAGAACGCTCATCGCGTCCCCCCTCCGATGCGGTGGCTGATGCGGTTGGCGCTGAGAACGACCGCGACGACGACGAGACCGGGAAGTGCCGTGAGCCACCAGGCGGTCCCCACGTAGTTGCGTCCTTCGGCGATCAGCAGCCCCCATTCCGGGGTGGGCGGCGGGGCGCCGTAGCCGAGGAAACCGAGAGTCGAGATCGCCAGGATCGCGGTGCCGAACTGCAGCGCAGCGAGCGCCACGATGGGTGTGAGCGAATTGGGCAGCACATGCCGACGCAGCACCGCGAAGAAGGTGGCGCCGCTGCCGAAGGCCGCCTCGACGTACTCGGTGCGCCGCACGCGGGCGACCTCGGCGCGCATCAGCCGGGCGAAGGCGGCGACGCTGCCGAGACCGACCGCGATGGCGGCATTGACGGTGCCGAATCCGAGCAGGATGATGACCGACAGCGACAGCAGGAGCCCGGGGATCGCGAGGAGCACGTCGACGACGCGCATGAGCACGTCATCGACCACACCGCCCACGGCCCCGGCGATCGCGCCCAGCACCGTGCCGAGCGCGAGGCCGACCGTGACCGCGATCAGCGCGCCGGAGAGCGAATGCACCGCGCCATGGACGACGCGTCCGAACAGGTCGCGTCCGAGGGTGTCGGTTCCGAACCAGTGGGCGGCGCTCGGCGGCAGCAGCTTGTCGGCCGGTACGCCGGTGAGCGGGTCGCCGGGGGCGAACACCCCGGGGACGACTGCCCAGAGCACGGCGAGCGCCACGACGGCGAGCGCCAGATACAGGCCCCAGGCGCGGCCGTGCAGACGACCACGCCGCCGAGGTGCCGGCGCTTGCTCCTGAGGGGTCGGTGCCGGCACGGCTCCGGGCTCGACGCTCGTCTCGGCGATCACGGGAGCGGTCATGCTGACACCTCCTGGGGTGCGGGCTTCGAGGGGGCGAACGCGGCGGATGGGCGGGAGCGCGTGAGCGTCCGCTGGCGCGGGTCGATGAGCGGGGTGACGAGGTCGACCGCGAAGCTGATGACCACGAATCCGAGAGCCGAGAGCAGCACGACGCCCTGCAGCACCGGGATGTCCTGGTTCGCGACGGCCTGCTCCGTGAGCCTGCCCACTCCCGTGCGACCGAACACGGTCTCGGTCACGACCGCTCCCCCGACGAGCTCTCCGAACAGCACGCCGGCGATGGTCAACGTCGGCACCGCGGCGTTGCGGGCGACCGAACGCGTGAGCACCCAGAGCGGCGGCGCGCCCTTCGCGCGCACCACCGTGACGAACGGCTGCGCCTGCACCTGATCGATCGCCCGGACCAGCACCTGCGCCAAGGGCGCCGAGATCGGCACCGCGAGGGTCAGCACGGGGAGGATGAGCCCGCTCGCCGGGTCGGCCCCGACGATCGGCACCCAGCCGAGTCCGAAAGAGAACACCTGGATGAGCAGGATGCCCAGCCAGAACACCGGCACGGCGACGAAGAGTCCGGGGATCTGGCGCAGACCATCACGCAGCCAGGCGAACGGCGCGAGGGACGAGAGCCCCGCGATCAGGACCGCCAGCAGCAGCGCGACGAGGAGTCCGAGCGACGCGAGCAGCAGTGTCGCCGGCAGCGCCTCGGCGAGCATCGCCAGCACCGGCGTGCCGAACTGCGTCGAGAATCCGAAGTCCCCGGCGAGGAAGCCGAGCCCTGCGTGCACGTACTGCTGCCACCAGGGCAGGTCGGCACCGTACGTGGCGCGGATGCTGTCGAGCTGATCCGGCGACAGCCCGAGGCTGGGGTCGGAGAACTTGATCAGGATCGCATCGCCCGGCAACAGCTGCAGCAGGAAGAAGGTGGCCGTGAAGGCCGCGATCAGAACGATCGCGGCCTGCCCGGCTCGTCGGAGGACGAAATTCATCGACGCACCATGCCGATCAGTGCTCGGAGAGCCAGACGCCGGAGAACGTCGGGCGCCCCACCGACTCGAACGCGACGCCGTGCACATATGTCGCCGTGCCGTACACCTGCGGCTCCTCGAACAGCGGGATGACGTAGGCCTGCTCGGCGATGTAGTCCTGCACGGCCTGCGACGCAGCGACGCGCTTGTCGGCGTCGGGCTCGGAGGCCACCGCGAGGAGCAGCTCGTCGAGCTTCGCATCCTTCGAGATGAGCACGTCGCGGTTCTTCGTGAAGTACTGGCTCTTGATCACGTCGAGATCCGCCCGGCCGACCATCGAGTGGTAGAAGCCGGTCTTCAGCGGGTCACGGGTGTCTTCGGCGTAGCTGCCGGCGTCGCCGGGCTTGACCGAGAGCTCGACACCCACCTTCGCCAGCTGCTGCGCGACGAGTTCGAGGGTCTGCTTCGACAGGGGCTGGGGCTTCGCCTCGTAGACCGTGATCGCGAGACGCTCTCCGTCCTTCTCGCGGATGCCGTCGGCACCGGGCTTCCATCCGGCCTCGTCGAGCAGCTTCTCGGCCTTCTTCGGGTCGTACCCGTAGTGCTCTGATTCGTCCTTGTAGCCGAGGGCCTGAGAGGACAGCACCGAGGTCGCCACCGGGTAGTTCTCGGTGAAGAGCGTGTCCACGACCTCCTGCGCATCCACGGCGGAGATGATCGCCTGCCGGACGCGGATGTCGGAGAGCAGCGGGTTCTCGGGGCGGAGGGCGATCGAGTTGTTCACCCCGCGGGTCTGCGGGGCGTAGAGCGTGAAGCCGGCCGCCTCGACGCGGTCCTCGTCGAACGCCTGCACGTAGCGGACGTAGTCGGCCTGGCCGGCGAGCAGCGAGCCGATGCGCACCGAGTCCTCCGGCGTGATCAGCACGTGCACGGCATCCAGGTAGGGGCGGCCGTCGTTGTCGACGCTGTCGGGGCCCCAGTCGTAGTCGTCGCGGGCGGTGAGCGTGTACTCGGTGCCGAGCTTCTCTCCCGTGACGGTGAACGGCCCCGAGCCGATGATCTCGGCCGCGTTGCCCGCACCGAAGTCCTCGATCGTGCCGTCGAGGGTCGTAGGCGACAGGAGGCCCGAGTTGATCGTCGAGGTCGCCTGCAGGAACCCGGGCGACGGCGCCGAGAAATGGAATGTGACGGTGTCCTCGTCGACCACCTCACTGCTGGCGTAGTTGTTGATCGCCTCGGAGACAGTGAGTCCCCGCTCGGCATCGCCCAGCCCGTAGGTGTCGAAGTTCTTCTTCACGGCCGCGGCGTCGAGCACCGTGCCGTCCGAGAACGTGACGTCGGGGTTCAGGTTGAACGTGTACTCGGTGGCGTCGTCGTTCACGGTCCAGTCGGAGGCGATCCAGGGCTCGATCTCGAGCGTTTCCGGATTCTGCCAGGTGAGACGGGCCGCGATGTTGTTCACGATGCCGCCGTTCGGGTAGAAGCCGGCCTGCGGCGGGTAGAGGTTCGTGTACGCCTGGTGCTCGAGGTAGGTGAGCGTTCCTCCCGTGACGGGGTCGCCGCCTTCGGCAGGCGAGTTCGCCGGTGCGGGCGTCGACGCGCAGGCGGCGAGGCTGCCCGCGAGGACGAGCGGCAGCGCGATGGCCGCGGCGCGGATGAGACGACGGTTCATGGGTGGGCCTCCAGGATTCGGGTGCGGTGCTTCGGGTGCTGTGCGGTGCTTCGGGTGCTGTGGTGAGGTGACTTCACCGTAGGAATCGCGGTTCCTCCGGCGCGAGGTGGCCGACTCCGGATGTCGCGTGGCGACACGCGTGGTCACGCGTCGACATACGAGGAAATGCGCAGACGGTCGCGGAGGGTCGCTCGGGTGCTCTCCTGCGCGTCTCGCAGCAGGCCGCGACGGCGCAGCTCGGGAGCCGCCTGTCGCGTGAAAGCCTCGAACTGCGCGGGCTGGAACGCCGACAGCACGTTGAACCCGTCCGCGGCGCCCTCCTCACGCCAGGTCTCGAAATGGTCGGCGATCGTCGCCGCGTCTCCCACGACGAACGCCGCCGGCACCGCATGCGCGGCGACCAGGTGCCGCCATGTGAGCGGATCGCCGTTCCCGATGCCCGATCCCGAGACCTTCGATGCGGAGACGCGCAGCCCGGCGATGATGCCGAGGCGCTCGATCAGCGCGGCGCCGCGCTCTCCCAGCCGCAGGGCCTCCGCAGAGGTCACGGGCGCGTCGAAGGTCGAGGTGCGCAGCGGGTCGTCGAGCGGGACGTCGAATGCATCGGCGAGCGCGGCGACGGTGCGATTCGACGGGAACGCCGTTCTGGCCGCCTGGTGCCCCTCGGCCAGCGGCACCAGGGCGAGCAGCCGCTCCACGATGCGTCGCGCGTCGGCATCCGTGTCCGCGACGACGGGAAGCACCGGGGCGATCACCTTCAGCGCATCCGGCGATCGTCCGGATTCCGCCGCGATGTCACGCAGCAGTCGACGGGTCGCGATCGCATCGGCCAGCGTGGGCGCGGCCGTCAGCGCGAGATCGGCTTCGGTGGCCGCGAGCGCCCTCGAGCGCGGCGACGTCCCCGCGTGCACGATCGGGATCTGTCCCTGCGGCGGGCGGGCGACGTTGAGCGGTCCCGTGACGCGCACCTGCGTTCCCCGCAGGTCGGCGGCGCGGAGTGCCTCCGGGTCGATCAGCACCCCGCGGTCGGCGTCGGCGATCCAGGCGTCCTCGCCCCACGAGTCCCACAGTCGGCGCAGTGCCTCGACGAACTCCTCCGCCCGGTCGTAGCGGGACTCGTTGTCGGCGTGCTCCTCGCGGCCGTGGTTGCCCGCTGCACGCGGCTCGGCGCCGGTGACGAGGTTGATCCCGGCACGGCCTCGGGTGAGCACGTCGAGGGACGCCAGCGAGCGTGCCGTCGTGTACGGGTCGGCGTACGTGGTGTTGACCGTGGCGATCAGGCCGATCCGCGAGGTCACCCCCGCGAGGAAGAGCACGGCGCTCACGGGATCGATGCGGGCCAGCAGGTACGGGTCGCGGAACTCCAGATCCGGGCCGGTGGCGAGCCAGTCCCCGAAGAAGAGGTAGTCGAGGCCGGCGTCCTCCCCCTCCCGCGCGATGTGCCGCAGGATGTCGGCGTCGGACGCGGGATCACGATGCGCGCCGGGCTGCCGCCAGCCCGAGGGGTACGCGCCCAGGGTGCGCACCATGGCGCCGATGATGAGGGGTTCGGTCATGGCGTCACGGTAGGAGCCGTCGAGCCTCCGCTGCCAGGGCGCCGATGCCGGGCGTCACGGGATGTAACAGTCCGTCACAGCCGGCACACCCCCTACGCTGAGACCATGACAGGTCTTCGGTGGGGAATCCTCGCGACCGGCGGTATCGCCGGCGCATTCGCGTCCGATCTGAGAACCGCGGGGCTCGACCTCGTGGCCGTCGGGTCCCGCTCGCAGGAGTCGGCGGACGCGTTCGCCGCCCGTTTCGACATCCCCCGCGCGCACCCCTCGTACGAGGCGCTGGTGTCCGATCCCGACGTCGACATCATCTACGTGTCGACGCCGCACCCCATGCATCACGAGAACGCCCGGCTCGCGCTCGAGAACGGCAAGCACGTGCTCGCCGAGAAGGCGTTCACGCTGAACCGCGCCGAGGCGGAGGATCTGCAGGCGCTTGCGGTCGAACGCGGCCTGCTCGTCATGGAGGCGATGTGGACCCGTTACCTGCCGCACATGGTCCGCATCCGCGAGCTCATCGCCGACGGCGTCCTCGGCGAGATCCGCGCGGTGAGCGCCGACCACACGCAGCTGCTGCCCTCCGACCCCACCCACCGCCTCAATGCCCTCGAGCTCGGCGGCGGCGCGCTCCTCGACCTCGGGATCTACCCGATCTCCTTCATCTGGGACATCCTCGGTGCACCGACCACGCTCCACGCCGTCGGCCGGCTCGTGGAGACCGGAGCCGACTCCGAGGTCGCGACCGTCATGACGCACGAGGGCGGAGCGATCTCGACCAGTCTGTCGTCGTCGCGCGCCGCCGGACCCAACGTCGCGAGCATCATCGGCACGGCCGCCCGCATCGACATCGATACGGTCTGGTACAGCCCGACCACGTTCCGGGTCGTCCTCGCCGACGGCACCGTTCACGAGACCTACACGTCCGAGGTCGAGGGCCGCGGGATGCAGTACCAGGCACTCGCCGCCGAGCGGCTCGTCCGCGACGGCATCCTCGAGGGCGACATCCTGCCCATCGCCGAGAGCGTCGCCATCATGGGCACTCTCGACGAGATCAGAGCGCAGATCGGCGTCCGCTATCCCCGTGAGGAGGTCTGATCATGGCCGAGACCACCGATGCCCGCGTGGCCGTCTACCTCGACTTCGACAACATCGTCATCTCCTGGTACGACCGCGTGCACGGACGCAACGCCTACGGCAAGGACCGTCAGCGGATCAGCGAGAACCCGAACGATCCTGAGGTCACCGACCGGCTGAGTCGCGCGATGATCGAGGTCGGCGCCATCATCGACTACGCGGCCTCGTTCGGCACCCTGGTGCTCACGAGGGCCTACGCCGACTGGTCGTCTCCCGTGAACGCCGAGTACCGTTCGCAGCTCGTGGCGCGCGCCGTCGACCTCGTGCAGCTGTTCCCGGCAGCTGCCTACGCCAAGAACGGCGCCGACATCCGCCTCGCCGTCGATGCGGTCGAGGACATGTTCCGGTTGCCCGACCTCACGCACGTCGTGATCGTGGCGGGCGACAGCGACTACGTGCCGCTGGCTCAGCGGTGCAAGCGCCTCGGACGCTACGTGATCGGCGTCGGAGTGTCAGGCTCCACAGCCAAGTCGCTGGCCGCCGCGTGCGACGAGTTCGAATCCTACGACTCGCTTCCCGGTGTGGTCCGCCCCGTGAAGGCGGCGCCCGCCGTCGCCGCGAAGGCCGAGGCCGTCGCGGAGCCCGCGCCCGAGGCTGTGCCCGATGTCGCAGACGCGGTCAAGGCGAAGACCCCGCGCCGGGCGAAGTCGAAGGCGGCCGCACCCAAGGTCGAGGAGCCCAAGCTCGACGAGCAGGGCGAAGCGACCCAACTGCTCGAACGCGCGCTGCGTCTCGGCCACGACAAGGCCGACGCCGACGAGTGGCTGCACAGCTCAGCGGTCAAGACGCACATGCGCCGCATGGATCCGTCCTTCAGCGAGAAGGCCCTCGGCTACCGCTCGTTCTCCGATTTCCTGAAGTCGCGCGACGACATCGCCGAACTGGAGGAGACCGGGCACGAGCGACTCGTCCGTCTGCGCGAGCCCGCCGCCTGATCGACGCGCTGCCTGATCAGCACGCGCGAACCTGCCCCCTGATCCGGTCGGTGGCGACGAAGGCTCGGTGATCCGAACCTCCGCCGCCGCCACCGCCGCCGCCACCTGCTGCGATCAGAGCGTTGCTTCGAACGGGTCGAAGTCAGAGGCGATCGAACCGACCTGATCGAGCGTGCTCTCGACGTCGACGAAGCTGCGCGATTCGGCGGCCTCCTCGATCGACAGGAGCGTGTCGAGCACGTGGTAGCCGAACTCCCCCGTCGCCACGTGCGGGCGACCGGCGGCGATCGAGCGTGCCATGTCGAGCAGCCCCACGCCGCGGCCGGAGAGCACACCCTCCTGCTCGACGTCGATGATGTCCTGCTGGACGGGCTCCGGTGGGATGAACAGACGCGTGAGCGGTCGGGTGATCGAGATCGCGCCGCCGAAGGTGTTCGGGTCGGGGATCACGATGGTGCCCTCGGTGCCGGTGATCTCGACGATCCCCTGCCGGATGACGGGCGAGTCGGTGCTGTAGACGCTCTGCGCCTGCCCTCCCTGCTCGAAGTCCATCAGCACGCTCAGGGTCGACGGGATCTCGACCGGGAACTCCTGGCCGGCCAACTCGCCGACCTGCACACGCCGCGTCGGCGTCCCCTGCAACCCGAGGGCCGCGACCGAGGCGACCGGGCCGAAGACGTGCACGAGAGCCGATACATAGTAGGGGCCCATGTCGAGCAGCGGGCCCGCGCCCTTGGCGTACAGGAATGCGGGGTTCGGGTGGAAGATCTCCGGTCCCGACCACTGGAACGTGGTCTGCGCGAACAGCGGACGGCCGATGTCGCCGCGCGCGATCGCCCGCTTCGCCGTCTGCACACCCGGTCCGAGCACGGTATCGGGGGCGACTCCGATGCGGAGACCGGCCGCATCCGCCTTCTCCAGCAGTCGGCGGGACTCCTCACGGCTCACGCCGATCGGCTTCTCGGTCCAGACATGCTTGCCCGCCGCGATGATCGCCTCGGACACCTCGACGTGCACGGCAGGGATCGTGAGGTTCACGACGATGTCGATCTCCGGATCGGCGAGCACCGCGTCGACGCCGCCGGAGCGCGGGACGCCGTATTTCTCGGCTTGCGCCTGCGCGCGGTCCTCGAGCAGGTCGCCGATCGCGAGGACGCGCACATCCGGGAAAGTCGTCAGGTTCGACAGGTACTGATCGCTGATGTTCCCGGCGCCGATGATGCCGACGCCGACGGGGCCGTCCCCGAACGAACGGGTGTCGCCCACCATCAGCCGGCGACCTTCTCGTCGAGGTACACCCGGCTGCGCTCGATGGCGTCGAACAGGTCGCCCTCGTAGTGGTCGAACTCCACGATCGCGAGCTCGAGGGCCGGAGCCGCGGCGATGGCCTCGACGAGCGGAACGGATCCTTCGCCCGCGGCCACCTGGTCGGCGGGCGGGTAGGCGCCGGCGAGCGCGGGGTCGAGCGTGCCGTCCTTGGCGTGCACGGCCACGACGCGGCTGCCCAGACGCTCGAGCAGCGCGACGGGGTCGACGCCGCCGCGGGCGACCCAGTACAGGTCGACCTCGAGCACGACGCGCTCGTCGAGGAGGCCCGCGAGGACCTCCAATCCGGTGACGCCGTCGAACACGGCCTCCAGCTCGTGTGCGTGGTTGTGGTATCCGACGCGCACGCCCACGGTCGCACCGATCTCCGCCGCCTCGTTCAGCAGTCGCGCGGTCTGCTCGATCTGCTCGACCGACTCCCAGCGCGCGGGCTCGGTGTACGGATCGATGACCGTGTCCATGCCGAGCACCTTCGCTGCGGCGAAGACCTCAGCGGGTGACGGCACCGGCACCGTGGTGCCGCTGCCGTCGGGGTTCACGAACGACTCCGACGCCAGGAAGGCGTGGCCGGACGGGGCGACCAACCCGGCGGTGGACAGTGCGGCAGCGAGGGGCTCGGCGCGGCGGACGAAGTCATAGGGCTCCACGGCGGTGAATCCGCGGGCGGCGACCGCCGCCAGGGAGGATTCGAGGTCGGCCTCCAGCTCGTCCTTGATCGTGAACAGCTGCAGGGAAGTCCGAATCGTCATCGGTCGTGCTCCTTCGGTCATCGGTGACGTGGCGGGACCGCTGTCCCGTGCAGGCACGCTATCACCAAATACCTCCATGCGGACGTTTTGATTGACTAGACTCGCCACATGCTCCCCGACACGTCCGATCACGCCGATCCTCCCCGCCCACGCGGCGCGTACGCCAAGGGGATCGCTCGACGACAGGAGATCCTCGATCGCGCGATCGAGGTCTTCGCCGAGCGCGGCGCGGACCGCACGAGCCTGCGGGCGATCGCTCGCGAGGTCGGGGTCACCCATGCGGCGCTCACGCACTACTTCGGCTCGCTGGAAGAGCTCCTCGTCGCCGTCTACGAGGAGAGCACGGTCCCGTCCCGTCAGTCCAGCTCTCCCCCGGAGGATGCGACACCGGTGGAGATGATGATCGAATCCGCGCGGACCAACCGCGCGATCCCCGGCCTCGTCCAGCTCTACTCGACCCTCGTCGCCACCGCTCTCGAAGAGGGACACCCGGCGGCCCGCACGTTCGCCACCGGTCGCTTCAGCCGCCTCCGCGCCCGACTCGCCGACGTCGTCCGTCGCCAGCAGGAGGACGGCCGGATCCGCGACGATATCGACCCGGATGCGGTCGCCGCCCTCGTCGTCGCGGCATCCGACGGCTTGCAGACGCAGTGGCTGCTCGACGAGACCGCACCGCAGCACGAAGCGCTCGCGCTCCTCGACCGACTGCTGCGACCCGCATCCTGAGCAGGACGTGGCGCGGATCGGGACCCCGACGACCGGGCTAGGCTCGAAACGTGACGCCCGTGCCGCAGTCTCCCTACGCCCGGGCGCTCGGCGAGCGCATCGATGAGCTGCATCCCCGGCTTCGCACGTACTTCGAGGCGATCCCCGCCGGCGCCGTCGGCATCGGCGAGGGGGTGTTCGGGCGCGTCGGCACCCCGCGGCGATGGCTGTGGCCGTTGCTCCGGCTGCTCGAGCGCCGCGGGGTGGTCGCCGCAGGGTGGGAGCGCGATGTGCCGTTCCGCGTGGAGAATCGGACCATCGCGTCGAGGGCCATCGGAGAGCGCACCTTCCAGTTTTCTCACGGCGGGTGGACCATGCGCGACGCGGCCGCGCTCACTCGACACGGCCGCGTGGTCGACGAGCTCGGAGAGCCCGCCCTCCTCGCCGCCTGCTTCGATGTGGACGTCCACCAGGGGGCCCTGCACCTCACCAGTCGCGCGGTCGGCCTGCGTCTCGGACGCCTCCGGGTGCGCCTCCCACGTGCGGTCACCCCCGTGATCCGCCTCACCGAACGCTTCGACGACGCCCTCGACCGTCAGCGCATGTCGCTGACCGTCGACGCGCCGCTGCTGGGCCGCGTGTACGAGTACCGAGGCGACTTCACTTATCGCATCCACCATTCCGAGACGGAGCAGGTGGCATGAGCGCAGGACGGGTCGTGGTCGGCGGGTCCACGGGTTTCATGGGCAGATTCCTGCTGCCGCGGTTCCGCGCCGAGGGCCGTGAAGTCGTCACGATCTCCCGTTCGGGCGCCGACATCCGCTGGGGCGACCAGGTCGAGATCGACCGCGCCGTCGATGGCGCGGCCCTCGTGGTTGGCCTGGCCGGCAAGAGCGTGAACTGTCGTTACACACCGGAGAATCGCGCGGAGATCTTCCGCTCACGCCTCGACACGACGGCATCCTTGAGCACCGCGATCGCCCGCGCCTCGACGCCGCCGGCGCTCTGGGTGAACTCCTCGACCGCGACCATCTACCGTCATGCGGAAGACCGTGCCATGACCGAGTCGACCGGCGAGATCGGCACCGGGTTCTCGGTCGAGGTCGCCAAGGCCTGGGAGAAAGCCCTGTTCGCCGACGACCTCCCCTCCACGCGACGCGTCGCGCTGCGCAGCGCCATCGTCCTCGGCCACGGCGGTGTCCTCGGTCCGGTGAAAGACCTCGCCCGGCTCGGGCTCGGCGGATCCCAGCACGACGGACGATGGCCGGTCAGCGCTGCGCGTCGGGCCGCAGGCACCGGCCACTTCCCCGGCGCCCGTCGCGGCCGCCAGCGCTTCAGCTGGGTGCACATCGAAGACGTGGCCCGCATCATCGAATTCCTCGAGCAGACGCCTTCCCTCGAAGGGCCCGTCAACGCCGCATCTCCGCACCCGGTCGACAACGTCGAATTCATGGCGACGGTGCGTCGGGTGCTGGGCGCGCGCATCGGTGTGCCGATGCCGCGGTGGATGCTGGAACTCGGAGCGATCGGCATGCGCACCGAGACCGAGCTGATCTTGAAGAGTCGGTGGGTGTTGCCGGAGAAGCTCACCACGGCCGGATTCGAGTTCCGATACCCGACCCTCGAAGAGGCGATCCGCGAGTCGTTCGACCGCGAACCCGCTGCTTAGCCGGCGTTCGCCGCCCCGGCGGGCCCCTCGCCGTCGGTGCCGCGCTTCTTCTCGATCTCCTGGCGCAATCGCCACTCCTCGATCTCACGGTCGAGGTCGGCGATCTGCTGCTCCGTCGTGCGGGTGTCCCTGGGTGGCGCCGGACGCACATCGGTCGGCGTCGCGGGTCGCTCGGCTCTCCGCATCCGCGGCATCTGGATGCCGGACTCGCCGTAGTCACGCCCGAGCCCGAACCACAGCAGGCCACCGATCAACGGCAGCAGGATCACGATGATGATCCACGCCAGCTTCGGCAGGAACTTCACCAGCGAGCTGTCCCGCGTGATGATGTCGATCAGTGCACCGATCATCAGCGCGATGACGAGGAGCGAGAACAGGAACGACATGAGTTCAGGGTAGACGACGCCGCGCCGTGCCGCTCGGGCTACGGCAGCAGATGCCCGCCGGCGCGGAACAGTTCGTACCACTCGGGCCGCGTGAGCGTGATGTCGGCTCCGGCCGCCGCGTCCTGCACCCGCTGGGGTGTGGTGGTACCGAGCACGACCTGCATACCGGCGGGGTGGCGAGTGATCCACGCGGTCGCGATGGCGATCGGCGCGACGTCGTACGCCGCTGCGAGGCGATCGATCACGGCGTTCAGTTCCGCGTACTCGGGGTTGCCGAGGAACACCCCGTGGGAGAACCCGTCCTGGAACGGCGACCAGGCCTGGATCGTGATGTCGTTGATGCGGCAGTACTCCACGATGCCACCGCCGTCGCGCACCACGCTCTGCTCCTGTCCGGCCATGTTGGCTGCGACCGGCTGCGCGATGATCGGCGCGTGCGTGATCGACAGCTGCAGCTGATTCGCGACCAGCGGCTGCCGGACCGCCGTGCGGAGGAGGTCGATCTGGCGAGGCGTGTGGTTCGAGACGCCGAACGCCCTGACCTTGCCCGCGCGCTCCAGGTCGTCGAACGCGCGCGCCACCTCGTCGGGCTCGACGAGCGCGTCGGGGCGGTGGAGCAGGAGCACGTCGAGGCGGTCCGTGCGCAGCGCCGCGAGCGAACCCTCCACCTGCGCCAGGATGTGCGCGTACGAGAAGTCGAACATCCCCTGCGAGGGCACGATGCCGCACTTCGTCTGCAGCACGATCTCGTCACGCTCGGACGGGGTGAGCTGCAACGCGTCGGCGAACCGCGCCTCGCAATGGTGCATGCTGCCGCCGTAGATGTCGGCGTGGTCGAAGAAGTCGATGCCCGCCGTCCGCGCGGTGCCGTACAGCGTGCGGATGTGAGAGTCGTCCTTGTCGTCGATGCGCATCATGCCGGCGATCACGGCGGGGGCGGTGGCTGATCCGAACGGCACTGTCTTCATGCGCATCACGCTACCGCCCCGCACCGACGTCGTCAGGAATCTTCGGTCGCGGCGCCGGGAATCAGCGCCGTGACCGGAACGCCGAGGACTCCGGCGATGCGCGCGAGGTCGACCACCGTGAAGTCCTCCATGCCGTCGAGCAGATTCCCCAGGGCATCGGGGTCGATGCCCGAGCGCGCGGAGAGCTCGGAGAAGGACACTCCGGCGTGGAACCGGGCCCCGTCGACTTCGGATGCCAGCAAATGACGCAATTCTGTCCCCATACGCCTACACTACCGCCACGAACGAACCCGCATGGCGGTCGAATGGACCAGAATGGCAGCATTTTGGCGTCGTCTCGCTGCTATGGTGAGCCGGGTGAAGACACCTGCCGAGGATTTCAACGACGCTGTCGGGCGCCAGATGCGTGCCGAGATCGCCGCGTCGCGCAGCAGCATCGCCGCCATGGCGCGCACCATCGGGATCGCGCGCAGCGCACTGGACAACTACGTGACGGGCAAGCGTGCGATCCCGGTCCCCGTCGTCTACGCGGTGTGCGCCGATCTCGGTGTCGAACCCCACGTGCTGCTGGCACGCGCGGAAGAACGTCTCCGCGCCGACGGAGAGGCCGTCGCGCGCATCACGCCGATCCGACGCGCGCCCGATGTCGCCGGCACGCGCGAAGATACCCGAGAGGTCGCCTTCGAATCCGGTGTCCGCCACGACGCCGACACCGACGACCTCTACGAATAGGCCGGGCACCGCTCCCGGCGCGAGATCGGCACGGGAGGAGTGACCATGCACCACCTTCTCCGGCTCGCCGATGAACAGCGGGTTCGCGTCGTCGAGCGGACCGGTCGAACGCGCGGGGGCTACGACCCCGCGACTCGCACGATCCGCCTCAGCCCCGGCATGAGCGTCCGCACCACTCGCAGCGTGCTCGCGCACGAGCTCGGACACGCCGCTCTCGGCCACGTTCCCGCCCCGACCCCCGCCATCCGCGCCCAGCAGGAGCGCCAGGCGGATGAATGGGCGGCGTCGCAGCTCATCACGCCGCGCGCCTACGCGGAAGCAGAAGCGGTTCGAGGTCCGCATCTCGCGAGCTTGGCCTTCGAGCTGGAGGTCACGATCGAGCTCGTCACGGCCTACCAGCGGCTGCTGCGTCAGACGATCCTCGTCGCTGGTTGAATATCGTCATGCCCTTCCTCGTCACGCCCTCCCCTGTCACCCTGACCGGCGAACTCGTCGAACTCCGTCCCCTCGAACGCGCCCACGTCGATGGACTGATCGAGGCCGTGGAGGAGGGCGACCTGTGGAAGACGGCCTGGTACACCTCGGTACCCGCACCCGATGGTGTCGCCGCGGAGGTCGAGCGCCGGCTCGGGCTCGTCGAGAAGGGCGAGATGGTCCCTTTCACGACGTTCGACGCCACTGGTCGCATCCTGGGACTCACGTCGTACTACGACATCGTCGCCGACGTTCCCCGGCTGCACATCGGCTTCACGTGGAACCGACCGTCGGCACACGGCACGGGCACGAATGCCGAGTCCAAGCTGCTGCTGCTCCGGCACGCGTTCGAGACGCTGGGAGTCTTCCGCGTGGGCCTGACCACGCAATGGGTGAACTTCCAGTCGCGCACGGCGATCGAGCGGCTCGGCGCCAAGCAGGACGGCGTCATGCGGGCCATGAGCCGCTACCGCAACGGCGCGTTGCGCGACAGCGTGGAGTATTCCATCATCGAGCCGGAGTGGCCCGCTGTCAGGGCGAACCTCGAAGCGAGGCTCGCCAGACGACGGTGAACCGTCGACCGTCGGCGGTCAGCCGCCACGCCTGACGACCCGCGGACCGCGGGGAGTCACTCGGTGGCGTTGCCCGACCAGTTGTTCGACCGGCGGGTGGCCGAGCCGCCCTGGCGGAAGATGAAGGCCATGGCCAGGGTCACCAGCAGGAGCCCACCGCAGAAGGCGAGAGCCTGGAACGCCGGCAGCCCGAACGAGATGCCCATCAGCAGGATCCCTCCGATGAAGAGGATCATGAAGAAGAGGAAGCTGAGGATCACGGGATCTCCTGTCGTCGGTGCCGTCTACCAGGATAGCCCGGACTCGGAAACCCCCTGTGCATGTTCTTCCTCGTCTGGTCTGCTCGGAGCATGAAGACACCACTGACCGCCGTCGCCATCTCCTGCACACTCAAGCCGTCGCCCGCGCCCTCCAGCTCCGATCTCCTCGCGACGCAGCTGCTCGACGGCCTCGCCGACCACGGCGTCACCGGTGACGTGGTCCGCGCCGTCGACCTCTCCCTCAGCCCCGGTGTCGAGAAGGACATGGGTGGCGACGACGAATGGCCCCAGATCCGTCGGCGAGTGCTGGACGCCGACATCCTCGTCCTCGTCACCCCCACGTGGATGGGGCAGCATTCGAGCGTCGCACAGCGCGTGCTCGAACGTCTCGATGCGGAGCTCGGCGAGACGGACACCCGCGGCCGCCCCACCCTGTTCGACAAGGTGGCCATCGCGGGCGTCGTCGGGAATGAAGACGGCGCGCACCACATCGCGGCGATCCTCTTCCAGTCGCTGAACGACGTGGGATACACGGTCGCCGCACAGGGCTCGGTCTATTGGAACGGCGAGGCGATGCACACCGTCGACTACAAGGATCTCGAGGAGACACCCGAGAAGGTCGCGTCGGCCATCGGGACGGCGACGAGGAACGCCGCACACCTGGCCCGACTGCTCAAGGCGCAGGAGTATCCCGCGGAGTGATCTCGGTCACTCCGCGAGGTCGAGTGCCCATTCGTTCACGGTCAGCTCGGCGCCGCGGAACTCCTCCGTGAAGCTCCCCGCCAGGGTGAATCCGTTGCGTCGACACACCCCGTTCGATGCCGGGTTCTCGACCCCGGGAAACGCCGTCAGGAAGCGTCGGTCGTGGCGATGCGCACGGGCGTCGTCGATGAGGAGAGCAAGGGCGGCGGACGCCACACCGTGCCCCTGCGCCTCAGGCCGAACGAACCATCCCGTCTCGAGCGCAGGCTCTTCCCGCCAGACGACGTGCCAATGGCCGATCGATCCGAGAGAGCGTCCCTCACCGTCTTCGATGACGAACATCCGCGCCTCACCGGAGGCGACCAGACGCAGGTAGCGGGCGTGCCGTTCCACGATCTCGTCTTCGGTCTCCGGGCCGTTGAGATGCGCGGTCATCTCCGGGGTGTTGGCCGCGCGCAGCAGCTCGAGGTCGTTCTCGGACCAGATCCGGAGGCGGAGATTCTCCATGCTCGGATCCTGGCACGGGTCACGGACATGCGCTCAGTGCGCCGGTGCGCGCGACGACGGCTCCGACGGCGCGCGGAACGTGATGACCTCGCCCCGGCGGGCCTTCTCGACGGTGAGTCCTGCCAGCTCGAGTCGTCGATACACCCGTCGCGGCAGGGCGGGGAGTTCGGCGGAGAAGCCTCGCGGCGGTGTGGCGAGCCCGGCGAACAACGACAGATCGGCACCGGAGCCGCGCACCTCGATGCGCGCGTAATCGCTGCGGCACCGCCAGCGCAGGAACTCGAGGTTCCGGAACGGGATCGTGTGGAGTTCATCGTCCACCTGCACACGTAGCTCGTCGTTCCCGAAGGCGACCGTGCACTGCGCAGTGCGTCGGCGCAGGATCGCGGTGAACACGAGGTACACCGGAAGTCCGACCACGATTCCCATGAGGACGATCGCGATCCGAGGCCCCATCCGCATCACGATGTCGTCGAGTGCGATCAGGAGTGCGACACCGAACAGTCCGGCGACCACGACGATCGCCACGATCGCCTGGGTGAGCGCACGCATCCGGAGCTCGATGGCGGGGAATCGCACGATCGACCCGTCGCCACTCTCCTCCCGTTCCCAGTCCGGTGTCACCGGCGGCGGCTTCTTCTTCGTGTCACGGCGCGCGAAGAAGTCGGTGACACGGCCGATGAGTGCGAGCCAGATCCACCCGGTGGCCGGTATCGCTGCAAGCTGCAGGACCACGGCGATCCCGCGCACCGCCTCGGGGAACGGATCGAGCAGGTCTCCCCCGAACTCCACCACGAACGCGACGAGCGCACCGAGGACGACGGCGACGCCGAGATGCAGGACCGCCCCGTTGCGCGCCGGCACGATTCCCTGCGTCGCATTCACGAACGCGAAGCCGAAGCACCAGCCGCCGACCAGCATGAGCAGGAACGGTAAGAAGCTCAGGTCATCGCCCAGCAGCGTGAATGCGATGGCCGCGAGAAGCAGCACGGCGCCCACGACGAGGGGATTGCGCACGAGCGTGCGTGTCACCTTCACACGCACGCGCGCTTCGGCGGCGGTCTCCTCGGGCATCGAGATGATGCTACGACGCAGGGAGGGCGGCGACGCGCGTCCGCCAGTAGTCGATCTCGGATTTCGTGGCATGGTGACTGAGGGGATCGACCTGCCGGTCGGCCGCGCCGAGCCAGCTCTCCGCTGCGGCACGGTCCCCGTCGATGCAGGCGAGCGCTCCGAGCAGAACACCCGATTGCGCGGGCCTCCTGCGCAAGGACACGGAGTAGTCCGTGTCGCGGAACCTCGGATCCCCGCGGTCGACGACCGGCGGCAGACCCACCCCGTGCAGCAGCAGCTCGAAGAGCGCGGTGCGGTCGCCGCAGCGCTGGAGGAACGGGATGATCTCCGTGCGCACGCGCTCGGCGAGCAGGTCGAGCACGTCGTCGTCAGCGAACCATCCGGTGTCGGACACGAGCAGGTCGAGCTCGAAGGGCTTCACCCGCTTCGGGTCCCGCTGCGTCGCCGGGCCGCCTTCGGGATGCAGCCCTTCGAACAGCACCCCGTACTGCACGCTCATGTACAGGTCGCTGGAGTAGAAATCGACGACCTCCACGCGTGCATCCACCCACCGGCGCCAGGTGCGGCCCGATTTACGGAAGCCCAGCTCGCGCATAGTGCCGTTCACGTGCTCTTCCAGCATGCGGTCGACCTCTCCGCGCAGGAGCTTCGGGATGGGACTCGCCTTCGCCCGCACGGCGGCGGCCTTCTCCTTCTTGAGCTCGGCGTCGCGCTTCCCCGCGCGCGCAACGGCCTCCGGCCCCAGTGCGGCACCGATCCGCTTCAGAAGGTCGCGGCGGGAGATGTCGTCGAGAAGGGCCTCCAGTTCGGCCAGGTCGCCGTCGGCGGAGCGCTGCGCGAGCGTGTCGACGGCAGCGCTGGCCACACGGAGCGCCAGAGACTCCGTGGAAGGAGGGCGGGTCTCGGCGCCCTGCCGCACCAGGGCACCCAGCACCGCTGCGGGCACCTCGGTCACGTCCATCGAGCGTGCGGCGATGACGGCGGCCCGCACCAGGTCTTCGTTAGAGGGCGCGTAGAGATGACCGTCTTCGGCGACTTCCGTCTCCCGTGCCGCACGAACCCATTCCCCGACGAGAGCGCGAGCAGCGTCGGGACGCAGCACCTCCTGCAGCTGTCGCTGCCAGGTCTGGGACGGGGTCTTGTGACCGAGCACCGCGAGGTGGCGGATCAGGGGCTCGACATCGTCGACCGGGTGCGCGCGGGCCAGCTGCCGGGCTCGCTCCGCCCACTCGTCACCGTCGTGGACGGCCGTCAGGTCGAGGACTCCGGGTGGGAGGAAAGAGGCCAGCAGCCGGTTGGCCGTCTTGAGGTCTTTGTCGACGTTCCAACGGGTCGCGATCCGCCCGTGCATCAGGCCGGCAAGGTGGATCGCGCAGGCGTCGAGTGCCTCGTACAAGGCGGTATCGACGTAACCGTCAGCCATCGCCTTCTCCGCGCCCCGCAGAGCCGGTCCGCAGATGTAATTCATGCAATCGACGTTCAACGCGGCCTGCAGCGCGAACACGGCCGTGTCGGAGTCCCAGGGCAGGGTCTTCCGCGGCAGGAAGCGCACGATGTCGTCTTCAGCGGACCGGAATCGCCAGCCGTTCACACGTCTGGGGCTCACGTCCATGACGAGCAGCAGCGCCACGAGCTGACCACGTGGTGACAGCGTCGCGACGTCGACCCGCTCGGGCCAGTCGTTCATGCCGACACCGATGCGGTCGAGGGTCGCCTCCATCTCGTGGAGGAGCATCTCGCGCGTCAGGGGCATGGCTCTGCAAGGCGGCTTCTGTGCGTGCGCATTCCCGAATTCTATGGGTGGCCCATGACAGACGCCGATCACCTCAGGAGCCGCAGTTGCCGATGCGGTCGTCTCGAGGCGGGTGTAGGTTGCGGAGATGGAGCCGATCCGAGTGGGTCTCGTGGCTGACCCGGCTTCGCCCACGGCCGTCGCGCGTCGGATGACCGACCTCACACCCCCGGTCTCGTCTGAGGCCGGGGGCTGGATCGTCGAACTCGTGAGCGAGCCGTTCACCGTCGGTTCTGAAGACGTGGACACCGCCCTCGAACGCCTTCGCGCGCACGCCGAGCAGAACCGGTGGGACCTCGTCGTCGGCGTCACCGAGCTTCCTCTTCGTGATGACGACGGCCGTTACCTGCTGGCGGCGATCGATCCGCGACGCCAGTCCGCGGTGCTGTCACTGCCCGCTCTGGGCGGCTACCGCGTGCAGGCCCGCGCCCGCCACGCGGTGCGAGGACTCGTCAGCGGCATGGCGGAACCCGCCTCGCCCCGGGAACAGCGTCTGCCGCTTCCCCGCATCAGCGCCCGGGGACGCGTACTTCTGGGCATGGTGTTGGCGAACCGTCCGTGGCTGCTCGCCGCTGGGCTCAAGTCCGCCCTGGTGGCGGCCCTGGCTACCGGGGCGGTGGCGACCATCGAGCCCACGGTGTGGTCGCTCGCCATCTCGCTGTCGGGCTGGCGACTGACTGCGGCGACGCTGGCCTCCATCACGATCATCATCGCCTGGATCGTGATCGACGGCAGGCTCTGGGACCGCCCCGACAACGACTCGCCACAGGCGCGAGAGAGATCCCGTCTCTACAACACTTCGACGCTGCTGACTCTGACCATCGGCATCATCATCTGCTATCTGGCGTTGTACGTCGTGAACCTGGCCTGGGCGCTGTTCGTCCTCGACACGACGGTGATGAGCGATGCCCTCGGCCGTGCCGTCGGCGTCGAGGATCTGTTCGTGCTCACCTGGTTCGTCGCGTCGGCCGCGACACTCGGCGGAGCTTTGGGGACGGGGTTGGAATCCGACGATGCGATCCGCGCCGCCACGTACTCGAAGCGCGAGGAGGAGCGACGAGCCCGCTTGGCCCACGAGAAGAGCCGCGGAATCGAGTGATTCCGCGGCTCTTCCACCCGGTAGACCTTCGCTGGTGCACGAAGTTCAGAGAGTCTCCAAGACTTCTCAGAAGTCCCAGTCGTCGTCTTCGGTGGCTTCGGCCTTGCCGATGACGTAAGACGAGCCCGACCCCGAGAAGAAGTCGTGGTTCTCGTCGGCGTTCGGCGAGAGCGCCGACAGGATCGCCGGGTTCACGTTCGTGACGCTGGAGGGGAACATCGCCTCGTAGCCCAGGTTCATGAGGGCCTTGTTGGCGTTGTAGTGCAGGAACTTCTTGACGTCTTCGGTCAGACCGACACCGTCGTAGAGGTCCTGCGTGTACTGCACCTCGTTGTCGTAGAGCTCGTACATGAGCGAGAACGTGTAGTCCTTGAGCTCGTCGCGGCGCGCCTGGGTCTCGTTCTCGAGGCCCTTCTGGAACTTGTAGCCGATGTAGTACCCGTGCACGGCCTCGTCACGGATGATGAGGCGGATCAGGTCGGCCGTGTTCGTCAGCTTCGCCTTCGACGACCAGTAGATCGGCAGGTAGAAGCCCGAGTAGAAGAGGAACGACTCCAGAAGGGTGGAGGCCACCTTGCGCTTGAGCGGGTCGTCGCCCTGGTAGTAGTCCATGATGATCTGAGCCTTCTTCTGAAGGTTCGGGTTCTCGGTGGACCAGCGGAACGCCTCGTCGATCTCCTTCGTCGACGCGAGGGTCGAGAAGATCGAGGAGTAGCTCTTCGCGTGCACCGACTCCATGAACGCGATGTTCGTGTACACGGCCTCTTCGTGAGGGGTGATCGCGTCGGGGATCAGCGACACCGCGCCCACGGTGCCCTGGATCGTGTCGAGCAACGTGAGACCGGTGAACACCCGCATGGTGAGCAGCTGCTCGTCGGGCGTGAGCGTGTTCCACGACTGCACGTCGTTCGACAGCGGCACCTTCTCGGGCAGCCAGAAGTTGTTCACCAGACGGTTCCAGACCTCGAGGTCCTTGTCGTCCTGGATGCGGTTCCAGTTGATCGCCTGCACGCTGGAGACCAGCTTGAGTCTTTCAGGAGTCATTTCTTCGTCGTTTCTCGGGTTTCAGCCGCGTTCTCGGGTCGACAGTTTGTCAGGTCAGAGCATGCACGAGACGCACTCGGCCATGTCGGTGCCCTCGAGCGCCAGCTGACGCAGACGGATGTAGTAGATCGTCTTGATGCCCTTGCGCCATGCGTAGATCTGCGCCTTGTTGATGTCACGCGTGGTGGCGGTGTCCTTGAAGAACAGGGTCAGAGACAGACCCTGGTCGACGTGCTGCGTGGCGGCCGCGTAGGTGTCGATGACCTTCTCGTAACCGATCTCGTACGCGTCCTGGTAGTACTCCAGGTTGTCGTTCGTCATGAACGCCGCCGGGTAGTAGACGCGACCGAGCTTGCCTTCCTTGCGGATCTCGATCTTCGACGCGATCGGGTGGATCGACGACGTGGAGTTGTTGATGTACGAGATCGAGCCGGTCGGCGGGACGGCCTGAAGGTTCTGGTTGTAGATGCCGTGCTTCTGGATCGACGCCTTCAGCTCGGCCCAGTCGTCCTGGGTCGGGATGTGCTTGCCGGCGAAGAGCTCCTTGACCTTCTCGGTCGCGGGAACCCACGCCTGGTCGATGTACTTGTCGAAGAACTCCCCCGACGCATACTTCGAGTCCTCGAACCCGTCGAACGTCGTGCCGCGCTCGATCGCGAGGTTGTTGGACGCCCGCAGGGCGTGGAACAGCACCGTGTAGAAGTAGATGTTCGTGAAGTCGATGCCCTCTTCGGAGCCGTAGTACACATGCTCGCGGGCAAGGTATCCGTGCAGGTTCATCTGGCCGAGGCCGATCGCGTGCGAGCGGTCGTTGCCGTCCTCGATCGACCGCACCGAGCCGATGTGGCTCTGGTCGCTCACCGCGGTGAGGGCGCGGATCGCCGTCTCGACGGTCTGCCCCAGGTCATCGGCATCCATCGACAGCGCGATGTTCATCGAGCCGAGGTTGCAGGAGATGTCCTTGCCGATGTTGTCGTACGACAGGTCGTCGTTGTACGTGGTCGGCGTGTTCACCTGCAGGATCTCGCTGCAGAGGTTGGACATGTTGATCCGACCCTTGATCGGGTTGGCCTTGTTCACCGTGTCTTCGAACATGACGTACGGGTAGCCGGACTCGAACTGGATCTCGGCGACGGTCTGGAAGAACTCGCGCGCGTTGATCTTGGTCTTCTTGATGCGCGGGTCGTCGACCATCTCGCGGTACTTCTCGGTGACCGAGATGTCGCCGAACGGAACGCCGTAGACCTTCTCGACGTCGTACGGCGAGAACAGGTACATGTCCTCGTCGTTCTTGGCGAGTTCGAACGTGATGTCCGGAACCACGACGCCCAGCGACAGCGTCTTGATGCGGATCTTCTCATCGGCGTTCTCGCGCTTGGTGTCGAGGAAGCGCATGATGTCGGGGTGGTGGGCGTTGAGGTACACCGCACCGGCGCCCTGACGCGCACCGAGCTGGTTGGCGTAGCTGAAGCTGTCTTCGAGGAGCTTCATCACGGGGATGATGCCGGAGGACTGGTTCTCGATCTGCTTGATCGGCGCACCCGACTCGCGGATGTTCGACAGCAGCAGGGCGACGCCGCCGCCGCGCTTGGAGAGCTGCAGAGCCGAGTTGATGCCGCGGGCGATCGACTCCATGTTGTCTTCGATGCGCAGCAGGAAGCAGCTGACGAGTTCGCCGCGCTGCGCCTTGCCGGCGTTGAGGAATGTCGGGGTGGCCGGCTGGAAGCGACCGGAGATGATCTCTTCGACGAGCGCGACCGCGAGCTTCTCATCACCGTCGGCGAGGCCGAGGGCGGTCATCACGACGCGGTCCTCGAAGCGCTCGAGGTAGCGCTTGCCGTCGAACGTCTTCAGCGTGTAGCTCGTGTAGTACTTGAACGCGCCGAGGAACGTCTCGAAACGGAACTTCTTGCCGTAGGCGAGGTCGTTGAGCTTCTGGATGAACTCCATCGAGTACTTCTCGATGACGGCGCCTTCGTAGTACTCCTTCTCCACGAGGTAGTCCAGACGCTCCTTGAGCGAGTGGAAGAACACCGTGTTCTGGTTCACGTGCTGCAGGAAGTACTCCCGCGCGGCGCGCTTGTCGGCGTCGAACTGGATCTTCCCGTTCGCGTCGTACAGGTTGAGCATCGCGTTGAGGGCGTGATAGTCGAGACCCTCGTAAGAGGGGTTCGCCTTGAATGCCACTGTCTCGGTCACTGAAGCTGCCACCGTCGTTCCAATCCGTCGCTCACGCGATCCACATCGTCTTGTGTGCCGAAGATCTCGAGCCGATACAAGTGAGGCACGTTGCACTTGCGGCTGATGATGTCACCGGCGAGGCAGAAGGCGTCGCCGAAGTTGGTGTTGCCCGCGGAGATCACGCCGCGGATGTGGCGCCGGTTGCGCTCATCGTTGAGGAACCGGATCACCTGTTTCGGAACGGCACCCTTCTCGACGCCGCGCCCCGCTCCCCCGCCGTAGGTGGGGGTGACCAGCACGAAGGGCTCGTCGATGACGAGGTCTTCTTCGTGTCGGTGGAGGGGGATGCGTCGGGACGGGAGTCCGAGCTTCTCGATGAACCGCGCGGTGTTACCCGAGACGCTCGAGAAGTAGATCAGGAGCGGCGCTGCGGTCGCGACGGCGCTCATGCGGCGTCACGCCAGACGGGAGGCGAGTTCGTCGATCTTGTCGGGACGGAAACCCGACCAGTGACCCTCGTCGGTGACGACGACGGGTGCCTGCATGTAGCCGAGCGCCTTGACCTGCTCGAGTGCCGTCGGGTCTTCCGACAGGTCGAGGATCTCGTACTCGATGCCCTTGGCATCGAGGGCACGGTAGGTGGCGTTGCACTGAACGCAGGAAGGCTTTGTGTAGACCGTGATCGACATCTTTTTCGTAACCCCTCAAATCTCTGGCCTGCTTCTCATCAGGCTGTTTCCCGGTAGACCCCCTGCCGGGACTTCAATACTACATATGGGGACCGACATTGGGGGCGACCACAAGGGGTAGTAGTTACATCCGTGTAGTTATCCACCGTTCTCTACAGATACAACACAGGTTCTCCACCGTTTCTTCCACAGGCTGAGCCCTCGTCCGGAGGCACTCGAACCGCGTGAAATCGCGGCTGGGAAGCCCCTGTGAGCGATCCATCCACAGGGGGGACGTTACGACGCCCCACCGACATTCGGATTCCTGTGGAAATCGACCTTCGGCGTGTCGCGGGCGTGTCGCGGATCGACCTCTTCGGCGGCCGACCCCGCGGCCCGGTACCGTGGTCTGGTGGCGGGATATCGGGATCTTCTTCGCACGCCGGGAGTGGCGCGCATGATCGCTGCTCAGCTGACCGCGCGCTTCCCCAACGGAATGATGTCGCTGGCGATCCTGCTGCACGTCGAGCAGCAGACCGGGTCGTACGGATCGGCAGGCCTGGTCCTCGCCGCGACCAGTGTGGGCCAGGCGATCGCCGGTCCCATCACCAGCCGCTGGATGGGCGTCTGGGGCATGCGACGCGTGCTCACGCTCACACTGTCGGTGTGCGTCGTGGCGGTGCTGTGCCTCGCACTGCTGCCGCTCGAGGTACCGGGCTACATGGCTCTCGGCATGGTCGCCGGACTCTCCACCCCGCCCGTCCAGGCCGCGGTGCGCACCATCTACCCGAAGCTCGTCAACTCCTCGAACCTCACGCCGCTATTCTCCCTCGACGCGTCGCTGCAGGAGATCATCTGGGTGCTGGCCCCCGTCGTGATCACGCTCGTCTCGACCCAGATCGGCACGCCGGAGGGCCTGCTGCTGGTGGCGATCATCCTCGTCGGCGGCGGCGCCTGGTTCATCCTCTCCCCCGAGGTCGGACGGGTCCGCATCCCCCGGAGCCGCAACGCTCTGGGCAAGGTCGTACTCAAGCCGCCTGTACTGCTGGCGACCGTGATCGGTTTCCTCCTGATCGGAGCCTGTGCGGCTGTCGAGGTGGGAGTCGTCGCGACGTTCGAGCACGGAAGCCTCGCGGCCGGTCTCGTGCTCGCCGTATTCTCGGCGGGAAGCCTCGCCGGCGGTCTGGCCTTCGGTCACATCCCCATCGGGCCATGGGCCATGGCGCGCCGTCTGCTGATCGTCACGATCGGCCTCGGCCTGACGATGGTCATGCTCAACGTGTTCTGGCTCGGCAGCACCCTGATCCTCGCCGGCATCGGCATCGCTCCGGCTCTCGCCGTGCTCTTCGCGATCACCTCGGCCAGCGTGAAGTTCAGCGAGACCGCTGAGGCCTTCGGCTGGGCCGGCACCGGCCAGCTCATCGGCGCCGCCGCCGGATCCGCGGTCGCCGGCTTCCTCGTCGATGTCGGCGACTGGCGCGGCGCCTACCTCGCCGCCACGATCTTCGCCGCGGTGGGACTGCTCGTGGCCGTCGTCTTCGTCCGTTCCTTCCCCGATCTGCGTCACCGCGACGCGAGTCCGCATCCCGACACCGAACCCTTGGCGGTCACCCCCTCATGAGCTCCCCCATCTCTTCGACCTCTGCCCCCGAGATCGTCTGCATCGGCGAGACGATGGCGCTGATCACTCCGACGGATGCCCCGCTCGCCGACGCCGCGCAGGCGTCGATCGGCCTGGCCGGCGCCGAGTCCAACGTGGCCGCCGGCGTCGCCTCCTCCGGACACCGCGTCGCCTGGGCGTCGCGCCTGGGCGACGACCCGCTCGGCGACAGGGTCGCCTCAGAGCTCGAGCGGCGGGGTGTGGAGTTGTGGGTCGAGCGCGACGATGCCGCACCCACCGGAGTGATGTTCAAGGACCCGGGCGCCGAATCCTCCTCCGTCTACTACTACCGTCGGGGATCCGCTGCCTCCCGCATGGAGCCGGGGTTCCTGACCGCGCGGCGTCTCGACGGGGTGCGGATCGTGCACACCACCGGGATCACCCCCGCGCTGTCCGCGTCGTGCCGCGAGACGGTCGACCAGCTCTTCTCCGACGCCCGCACCGCGGGAGCCCTCGTGTCGTTCGACGTGAACGACCGGCGTCCGCTGTGGAGCAGGGAGGAGGCCGCAGAGACGCTCGCCCGCCTGGCCGACACCGCGGACATCTCCTTCGTCGGCCGAGACGAGGCTGAACGCATCTGGGGTACCGCGACACCCGCCGAGATCCGCGCCTTCCTCCCGAACTGCGCGCTGCTGGTCGTCAAGGACGGCGATGTCGGCGCCACCGCCTTCCATGGCGACGACGAGCCGATCTTCGTGCCCGCTCCCGTGGTCGACGTCGTCGAGCCGGTCGGCGCGGGAGATGCGTTCGCATCCGGCTTCCTGGCGGCGACCCTCGACGGAGCCGACCTCGCCGCGCGCCTCTCCGCCGGCCACGCGGCCGCGGAGCGCGTGCTGGCGATCGCCGCCGACCTCCCACCGCTGGTGCCGCTCGCCTGACGCGGCTCGGGTGATCCCGGCCGCCTGAACACCACCGGTCGTAGGCTGGTGCCATGCCCGCCCCGCTCACCCTGCCCCGTATCTCGTGGGGCTCCCCGTCGGCATCCCGTCGCGCCCTCCTCGTCCACGGTCTCGGTTCCTCAGGAGCACTGATGTGGCGTCTCGGAGACGCTCTCGCCGCAGCGGGATGGCACGCGACCGCCGTCGACCTGCGGGGTCACGGCGATGCACCGCGCGCTCTCGACTACTCGGTGGCCGCGTACGGTGCCGATCTCGCCGCCACCCTCCCGGACGGCGGCGGCGCGTGGGACGCGGTCATCGGCCATTCGCTCGGCGGCGCATCCAGCACGGTCGCGGCGGCTTCGACCCCGGAATGGACTCGACGGCTGGTGCTGATCGACCCCGCGATCCATGTGGGCGGGCGCGATGCGGCGATCGTGCGACGGAGCCAGGAGCGCGCATTCGCCGACACCCGCCTCGAAGTGGTGCAGGCGGAGCATCCGCACTGGCATCCGCAGGATCAGGAGCTCAAGGTCGACGCGGTGCTGCGTGCGAGCGCGTGGGCGGTGGAGCAGACCAGTGCCCAGAATCAGCCCTGGGACGTACGGGCAGAGGCTGCGCGTCTGACCGTGCCCACGCATGTGATCGGCGCCGACCCCGCGGTCTACAGCATCTTCACGGGAGAACTCGCCGACGAGGTCCTCGCGGCGAACCCCCTGATCACCCTCTCCGTCGTCGAGGGTGCAGGACACTCCCTGCACCGCGACCGCCCGGAGGAATCCGTCCGTCAGCTTCTGGAGGCTCTGGCATGACATTCGACCCTGCGACGCTCCTGCCCGACGACCTTCTCGAGCGCATCCGCGAGCGCGCACCGATCCACGACCGCGAGAACACCTTCCCCCAGCAGGACCTCGACGAGTTGCGCGCGGCCGGCTACCTGTCGATCCTGGTGCCGAAGGAGCGCGGAGGGGCGGGGCTCGGACTCGCCGAGGCCGCGATCCTGCAGCAGCGTCTCGCCGGTGCCGCGCCGGCGACGGCGCTGGCCATCAACATGCATCTCGTGTGGACCGGCGTGGCGAAGGTCTTCTCCGACAGAGGCGTCCCCGGCCTCGAGTTCGTGCAGGACGGCGCTGCGGCAGGCGAGGTCTTCGCCTTCGGCATCAGCGAGGGCGGCAACGACCTGGTACTGTTCGGCAGCGACACCGCGGCCGTGCCCGACGGCGACGGCGGCTACGCGTTCACCGGGACCAAGATCTTCACCTCCCTCGCTCCGGTCTGGACGCGGCTGGGGCTGCACGGCCTCGACACCACCAGCCCCGATGGGCCGAAGCTCGTGTTCGCCTTCGTGGAGCGGACGCACGCCGTCACGACGTCCGACGACTGGGACACCCTCGGCATGCGGGGCACGCAGAGCCGCACCACCCGGCTGAACGGCGCCGTGGCCGATGCCGCGCACGTGGTGCGGCGCATCGACCCCGGGCCCAGCCCCGATCCGATCGTGTTCGGCATCTTCTCGGTGTTCGAGATCCTGCTCGCCTCCGTCTACACCGGCATCGCCCGGCGAGCGCTCGAGCTCGCCGTGACGACGGCGCAGAAGCGGCACTCGAAGAAGACCGGCCTCGCCTACAGCCAGGACCCCGACATCCGCTGGCGCATCGCCGACATGGCCATCGCCTACGACGCCCTGCCGCCGCAGATCGCCTCCCTCGCCCGTGATGTGGACGACGGCGTCGATCACGGCGCGCGCTGGTTCCCGCAGCTCTCCGGCGTCAAGCACCGGGCGATCACGATGGCCAAGCACGTGGTCGACGAGGCGATGCTCGTGGCCGGCGGCGGGTCGTACTTCTCCGCCAACGAGCTCTCGCGTCTCTACCGTGACGTGCTGGCCGGGGCGTTCCACCCCTCCGACCCCGAATCCGCGCATTCGACGGCGGCGAACGCCTGGCTGGGTCCGCTCGAGAGCTGAATTTCCTGCCGATTCCGCTGGACGAATCGCCAGATTCTGCGAAATCGGTTGCCGAGCGCATTGCGGAGTGCGAAGATCGCACCATGAGTCCGGCGAAGAAGCACCCTTCCCTCGATGCGGTCTCGAAGACGATCGTCGAGCTGCTCCAAGAGGACGGCCGTCGTTCGTATTCGGAGATCGGCCGCACCGTCGGGATGAGCGAAGCCGCGGTGCGCCAGAGGGTGCAGCGGCTCACCGAGTCGGGTGTGATGCAGATCGTCGCCGTCACCGACCCGATGCAGCTGGGCTTCCACCGCCAGGCCATGATCGGCGTCCGCGTGTCCGGCGACGCGCGCCGTGTCGCCGAGGCCATCGCCGCGATCGAGTCCGTCGACTACGTGGTCATCACGGTCGGCTCGTTCGACGTCCTCGCCGAGGTCGTCTGCGAGGACGACGACGACCTGCTCGCGCTGATCAACGACGTCATCCGCCCGATCGATGGCGTCCTCTCCACCGAAACCTTCATCTACGCCAAGCTGCAGAAGCAGCTCTACAACTGGGGGACCAGATGAGCACCGCACGCACCATCCCTTCCGAGTCCGCACTGCAGACGATGGCGAAGGACCATCTCTGGATGCACTTCACCCGGCAGTCGACGATGGCGGAGTCGGGTGTGCCCATCATCGTCAAGGGAGACGGGCATCGTATCTGGGATGCCAAGGGCAAGGAATACTTCGACGGCCTGGCCGGACTCTTCGTCGTGAACGCCGGCCACGGTCGGCGTCGGCTGGCCGAGGCCGCGGCGGCGCAGGCCTCCGAGCTGGCTTTCTTCCCCCTCTGGTCGTATGCGCACCCGGCAGCGATCGAGCTGGCCGACCGTCTCGCCGACGAGGCGCCGGGCGACCTCAACAAGGTCTTCTTCTCCACCGGGGGCGGCGAGGCGGTCGAGACCGCGTTCAAGCTCGCGAAGCACTACTGGAAGCTGCAGGGCAAGCCCGCCAAGCACAAGGTGATCTCTCGCGCCGTCGCGTATCACGGCACCCCGCAGGGCGCGCTGGCGATCACGGGCATCCCGGCGATGAAGTCGATGTTCGAGCCCGTCACCCCCGGCGGCTTCCGCGTGCCCAACACCAACTTCTACCGCGCGGCCGAGATGGGTGGACCCGCCGACGACCTCGAGGCATTCGGACGCTGGGCGGCCGACCGCATCGAGGAGATGATCCTCTTCGAAGGCGCTGACACCGTGGCCGCCGTGTTCCTCGAGCCGGTGCAGAACTCCGGCGGATGCTTCCCGCCCCCTCCCGGCTACTTCGCCCGCGTCCGCGAGATCTGCGACCGCCACGACGTGCTGCTCGTCTCGGACGAGGTCATCTGCGCCTTCGGCCGCCTCGGTCACACCTTCGCGTGCACGGGCCTGGGCTACGTGCCCGACATGATCACGTGCGCCAAGGGCATGACGAGCGGCTACTCCCCCATCGGCGCGACCATCGTCAGCGACCGTATCTACGAGCCCTTCTCGAAGGGCGATCTGTCCTTCCCGCACGGCTACACGTTCGGCGGGCACCCGGTGTCGGCCGCTGTCGCTCTGGAGAACCTGGCGATCTTCGACGAGGAGGGGCTGAACGCGCACGTGCGCGAGAATTCCCCGCTGTTCCGCACCGAGCTCGAGAAGCTGCTCGACCTGCCGCTGGTGGGCGACGTGCGGGGCGACGGCTACTTCTTCGGCATCGAGCTCGTGAAGGACAAGTCGACCAAGGAGACCTTCGACGACGACGAGTCCGAGCGGCTGCTGCGCGGCTTCCTCTCCCCCGCCCTGTTCGAGGCCGGTCTGTATTGCCGCGCCGACGACCGCGGCGACCCCGTGATCCAGCTCGCGCCGCCGCTCACCGTCGGGCCTTCGGAATTCCGCGAGATCGAGCAGATCCTGCGCGACGTGCTGACACGCGCGCAGTCGGTGCTCTGACCCTCGCGCGCACCGATCGGGCGGATACGGGTCAGGCCACCGGCACCGCGCTCCGCTTCGCCAGCAGGGCGAGGTGGAGCGCGGCGAGCGTCTCCCCGTCGTCGAGGTCGACGTCGAGCAGATCACCGATCAGGGTGAGCCGCTGGTAGAAGACGGATCTCGAGAGGTGGCTCGCGGCCGCCGCCGCGGAGCGATTCCCGGGGTGGGTGACGAGCGCCGCGAGCACGTCGAGCAGGTCTCCGCGCCGCTCGCGGTCGTACGCCACGACCGGGGCGAGCATCCGCTCGCTGTGTGCGAGCAGCCGCTGATCGTCGCGCAGCGAGGCGACGAAGCGTTCCAGCGGACGGTCGTCGACGCGTCGCACGCGCGGGCCGGATTCGGAGCGGTCGCTCGCCGCGAGGTCTCTCGCCGCGCGCAACGAAGCGAGCAGCCCCAGGACATCTTCGGCGGGAGGGCCGACGAAGACCGTGCGCGCGGGCCCCGCGATGCGCACGGCGAGAGCATCGGTGAGCGGGGCGGACTCAGGGAGCGACAGCAGGGCGACGTCGTCCTCTCCCACGCGTGCGGCGACCACGGCGGCCCCGGCCTGCCGAGCCCGGTAGGCGAGCTCGGCCGCCGACTCCGCCCCGCGGGCGACGATGCCGTGGCAATGCCGACCCGAAAGAGCGAACCCGCCCGAAGCCAGACGGGCGGCGATGTCGGCCGGGTTCGCGAACCGCGCGCCGAGCAGATCGTCGATGATGCCCCGCTGCGCGAGCAGCGACCACTCGGTGTCGCCCCCGTCCGCCAGGCAGCCGAAGGCCAGTGCCGTCGCCCCCTGTTCGAGCACCGTGTGCCGGCCCGCCGGGTGCACGGGGCCCGGAAGGGCGAGCAGGGTTCCCCACCGCACCCCCCGCGCCTGCACCGGGATGCGATCGGCCGCGTCGAGCTGTCCGAGCGCCTGCGCGACCGGCATCCGCAGGGTCTCGAGCGCGATCACCTCGTGCGCGAGGTTCTCCAACACGACGGGCGCGCCGAGCGCTCTCGCGGTCTCGGCGACGACGACGTCGGCCGGAGCGCCCTGCAGGCTCAGCGCAGTGAAGAGCTCGTGCAGGCGCTGGCGTTCGTGCAGCGCATCCGTCTGAGCGGCGATGAGCGATCTGTGCACCGACTCCGTCACCGCGACGAACTTGATCTCGCTGGTCAGGGCGATCAGGGCGAGACCGACGTCCCGGCACACCTCGGTCACGGCATCGGGGATCTGCGATTGGCCGGACCCGAGCTCCACGACGATGCCCGCGATCCCCGCACGGTGCAGGGCTCTCGCGAAGTCGCGCAGCTCGTCCGGAGCCGTCGGCCATCCCGCCCCGGTGCTGAGCAGCAGCTCGCCGCCGTCGAGCAGTCGGGCGACTCCTGCGCTGTCGGAGACATGCACCCAGCGCACGTCGGCATCGAGAGCGGCGCCGCCCACGACCACGTCCGGTGCGCCCGCCTGCAGCACCGGATCGGCGAGAACGTCGGCCACCGTGAGCACACCCCCTGCCCGACTCGGACGATCTGTCCGATGCGGGCTCAAGTCCTGACGTTCTGACACCACTCGACGCTCTTCCGCTCTGTGATCATTGAGGAACATCAGCGTATCGAACGTTCAGTCAGAGTGTTCGAATCCGTATTCTTCAGCCTCGGAGGAACATCGTGGACATCGTCCGTCACGTCATCAACGGAGTGGAGGCCGCAGAAGCGGCCCGCACCGGCCAGGTCTTCGACCCCGCCACCGGCCAGGTGTCGAAGCAGGTCGCATTCGCCTCGACCGCCGAGGTCGACTCCGCCATCGCCGCGGCGGCGGCCGCGCTCCCCGCCTGGCGCGAGACGAGCCTGATCAAGCGCGCCGACGTCTTCTTCCGCTTGCGGCAGCTGCTCAAGGAGCGCACACCCGAACTCGCCGCGATCGTCACCTCCGAGCACGGCAAGGTGCTCTCGGACGCTGCCGGCGAGGTGTCGCGCGGCATCGAGAACGTCGAGTTCGCGGCGGGACTCGTGCATCTGCTCAAGGGTGAACGCAGCGAGCAGGTGTCACGCGGTGTCGACGTGCACTCGGTCAAGCAGCCGGTCGGCGTCGTCGCGGCGATCACCCCGTTCAACTTCCCGGTCATGGTGCCGTTGTGGATGGTCGCCTCGGCGATCGCCTGCGGCAACACGGTCGTGCTCAAGCCGAGCGAGAAGGATCCGTCGGCTTCCGTGTGGCTCGCGAAGCTCTTCGCCGAGGCCGGGCTGCCCGACGGCGTGCTCAACGTGGTCCACGGCGACAAGGAGGCCGTCGACACGATCCTGGAGTCGCCGCGGGTGAACGCCGTGAGCTTCGTCGGCTCGACCCCGATCGCCCGCTCGATCTACCAGCGCGCCTCCGCCGCCGGCAAGCGGGTGCAGGCGCTCGGCGGCGCGAAGAACCACATGGTGGTGATGCCCGATGCCGACATCGATGCGGCTGCCGACGCTGCTGTCTCCGCCGCCTACGGCTCCGCCGGCGAGCGTTGCATGGCCGTCTCGGTGCTGGTCGCCGTCGGCGACATCGCCGACGACCTCGTCACCGCGATCGCCGACCGCATCGGCGGCCTCACGATCGGTGCCGGCACGGATGCCGCGAGCGAGATGGGTCCGCTCATCACCCGCGAGCACCGCGACAAGGTCGCCTCGTACGTGACGGGGGCTGAGGGCGAGGGCGCGAAGATCGTCGTCGACGGCACGCAGAAGCAGTTCGACTCCGAGGGCTTCTTCCTGGGCGTCAGCCTGATCGACGAGGTCGCCCCGGGGATGAAGGTCTACGACGACGAGATCTTCGGCCCGGTGCTGTCGGTCGTGCGCGTCGAGACCTACGCCGAGGCGGTCGAGCTGGTCAACGCCAACGCCTACGGCAACGGCACCGCGATCTTCACGCGCGACGGCGGCACGGCCCGGCAGTACGAGTTCGACATCGAGGTCGGGATGGTCGGCGTCAACGTGCCGATCCCGGTGCCGATCGGCGCCTACTCGTTCGGCGGATGGAAGGACTCGCTGTTCGGAGACTCCCACATCTACGGTCCCGAGTCGGTGCACTTCTACACACGCTCCAAGGTCGTCACCACCCGGTGGCCCGACCACACGCCCTCCCAGGTCGACCTGGGCTTCCCGAGCAACCACTGACGAGGAGCGACCACGATGACGAACTTCACCGACCGCCACGGCGTCTCGCACCCGCTCCCCGCGCCCGAGGCCGAAGCGCAGGTGCGTGCGGACGACCGCGGCCACGTGTTCCACTCCTGGAGCGCGCAGGGCCTGATCGATCCGCTTCCCGTCGCCGCGGGCGAGGGCTCGACGTTCTGGGACTACCAGGGCAACGCGTACCTCGACTTCTCGAGCCAGCTCGTGAACCTGAACCTGGGGCACCAGCATCCCGACCTGGTCGCGGCGATCCAAGAGCAGGCGGGGCGTCTCGCGACGATCCAGCCCGCGATCGCCAACGACGTGCGCGGGGAACTCGCGCGTCTGATCGCCGAGGTCGCGCCGGAAGGTCTTGAGAAGGTGTTCTTCACCAACGGCGGCGCCGAGGCCAACGAGTATGCGGTGCGCATGGCCCGCCAGTTCACCGGCCGTCGCAAGGTGCTGTCGATGTACCGCAGCTACCACGGCTCCACATCGACCGCGATCTCGCTCACCGGCGACCCGCGGCGTTGGGCGAACGACACCGTCGACTCCGGCGCCGTGCGCTTCTTCGGACCGTACCTGTACCGCTCGCCGTTCCACGCCGAGACCCCGGAGCAGGAGTCCGAACGAGCACTCGCGCATCTCGAGCAGACGATCCAGCTCGAGGGGCCGCAGACGATCGCGGCGATCATCATCGAGACGGTCGTCGGCACCAACGGCGTGCTGGTGCCGCCGCCCGGATATCTGCAGGGCGTGCGCGAGCTGTGCGACCGCTACGGCATCGTCTACATCGCCGACGAGGTCATGGTGGGATTCGGGCGACTGGGCGAATGGTTCGGCATCGACGCGTTCGACGCCAGCCCCGACCTGATCACCTTCGCGAAGGGCGTGAACTCGGGCTACGTGCCCCTCGGCGGCGTGGTGATCTCCGACCGCATCGCCAGCGCCTTCGACACGATGCCCTTCGCCGGCGGGCTGACCTACTCGGGGCACCCGTTGGCCTGTGCGGCGGGCGTCGCGACGTTCGAGGTGTTCCGTCGCGACGGCATCCTCGAGCGCGTGCGCGACCTCGGCGAACGCGTGGTCGGTCCGACTGTGCGCTCCTGGGCCGAGAAGCACCCGAGCGTCGGGGATGTGCGCGGTCTCGGACTGTTCTGGGCGGTCGAGCTGGTCCGTGACCAGGAGACGCGCGAGCCCCTCGTGCCGTTCAACGCCTCCGGCGCGGATGCCGCTCCGATGGGCGCCTTCGCCGCTGCCGCCAAGAAGGCCGGTGTCTGGCCGTTCACGCATTTCAACCGCATGCACGTGGCCCCGCCGCTGGTGATCAGCGAAGAAGACCTGGTGCGCGGACTCACCGTGCTCGACGAAGCGCTCTCCGTGGCCGACGAGGCCGCCGCAGGCTGACGCGAGAACACGGGTTTTCAGATGACGACCTTCGACCCTCGTACTACGAGCCCGACTACAGCCCTCGCTACGACCCACGCGAACCTCAACGAGGGCACTAGCCGCTAGTCCGGAACAGCGGAGGGGTGAGCGCAGCCGCTCTCACCCCTTCTCGTTCGTCACTTCATGTTTGTTGACGCCTCAGAGCCGCGATAAGGGCTCTGGAGAATCTTCTTTCTACAAGATAGAGCGCCGTCATCATGAGCAGCAAGATCGCTGCAGCGATCGCGCTCAGCATTGGAGGGTCATTCCAGAAAACGATAGCTGCGACCAGCGCGAGGACAGGCGCCACCCAGCTGATGATGAGAAGACTGCGCTTCCGTTTCGCCATAGGGCCAAGTTCATTGAGAGAGACCATGGTTGAAGCTCCTTATCTCCTTACGGTCCTGTACACCAGATGTGACCCGCCCAGGTCCAGTACACCCAGATGCCCTTACCGGCCTGGTTGCAAAGCCCCAGCCCCACGTTGTAGAGAGCTACCGGGCCAACAAATCCTGGAATCAGTGCGTACAGGATGGACGCAGTTTGACTGATCGAGACCTTGTTCGCGGGGATCCACGTTTTCCCTCCCCACCAATAGGTCGGATCGGCGACGACCGGATAGGCCACATCGCGGGCAGTGTGTTCAACGACCTGCACGAGCTGAGTGCCATCAACTTCGTATCGAGTCGGAACTGCAGCGCCGTTCGCATCGACCGCCCATGGCACATTCGTTGTGAGCACCGTGATGCCATCTCGATCCGCAACCACCGCTGATCCGTCCTCGACCAACATCACCGAACCGCCGACAGGAACGTCGATTCCGTAGGCGAAGCGCTCGGGAGCTTTCGATGAAGCGATCGTGGTGAGCATCTGCACACCATCTGAAATGGCACGACCGTGTTAGCCACACCGTTATCCGAGGGGTATGCGACAGCCCCCGATTCCAATGAGACGCCCGCTTCACCCCCTTCCGCAGCAGGAAGGCTGATGCCCACCACAGCATCCCCGACGGCGAGCTTCACTCCCTCGGACGCATCCCGCGGCACGGTAGCCGTGCTTCCCCCGACATCGAGCACCGCCACCGCATCATCTGTACGCGAAGACGCCGCCGCATCCTCAACCAAACCTGCCCTCACTCCGGCAAGAGCCCGCTCAACGTCTGCCACCGAAACCGTGTCAACATCCTCGGACGCATATGCCGGACCCACCCACGTACAGATCAGAGCCAGGGAGGCCACCACCGCCCCAGCCGAAACCTTCGTTCGATATCTCACTGTGTTTCTCCGATCACTCGACCCGCCGCGCGCACAAGCATCCCGCACTCCAGCAGAACCTGTCTGTCCACCATTCGGGGGACGGACCAGCGAAACCCGCGCCACATCGCGAAGAGCGACCGATATACGATTAGGCGGCAAACTCCGCTCTCACGTCGATGTGTTCGACTGGTGGCTTCCCGAGGTCTACGCCGGCCCCACCTTTCGCACGCAGATCGTTGTGCGTCCGGCGGCCGCCGAGGAGATCGCAACGCACCAGGTCTGGGGGCGGTTAGCGACCGAGGGGCCCTGAGCTACTCCCCCCGATTTCCCTCGGCGTAATTGTCGGTGTGGTGTCATTCAATCGCCCACGGAGTCGAACACCCGCACTCCCTCGACCCAGGTGCCGCGCACCTCGGTCAGACCGATCTCCTCCGCCGGATGCTCGAACGGATCCCGGTCGAGCAGAGCGAGGTCGGCCCGCATCCCCACCGCGATCGTCCCGGTGTCGTCGAGGTGGTTCACCCGCGCCGATCCCGCCGTGTAGGCGACGAGGGCCGTGGCGAGGTCGATCGCCTGCTCCGGGAGGAACGGTTCGTAGTCGCCCTCCCACTCGGTCGGCGCGGAACGGCGGTTGACGGCCACGTGGATCGCCGCCATCGGGTTCGGCGTGCTGACCGACCAGTCACTGCCCGCCGCGAGCGCGGCACCGGAACGCAACAGGTCGCCGAACGGGTACTGCCACGCGCTGCGCTGCGCTCCGAGGAACGGGATGGTGAGGTCGACCATCTGCGGCTCGAGCGTCGCCCACAGCATCTGCATGTTGGCGGTGACGTCGAGGGCCCGGAACCGTGGGATGTCGTCGGGGTGCACGACCTGGATGTGGGAGATGTGGTGCCGGTTGCCGCGCGGACCGTTCTGCACGAGCGCGGCCTCGACCGCATCGAGGCACTCGCGCACGGCGCGGTCGCCGATCGCGTGGAAGTGCAGCGTGAAGCCGAGGGCGTCGAGCCGGGTCGCGGCTTCTTTGAGCAGCTCCGGTTCGACGAAGGAGATCCCCGAATCCTCGCGCGGGTGCCCGTGGCCGTCGCAGTACGGTTCCAGCATCGCGGCGGTGAAGTTCTCGGCGACGCCGTCCTGCATGATCTTCACGCTGCGCGCCCGGAAGCGGCCGACCGTGCTCTCGTCCCGACGGCGCACGATGTCGTCGATCTGCTCCAGGCCCCGTGATCGATCCCACCACAGGGAGCCGACGACGCGACCGGTGAGCATCCCGGATGCGGCGGCGGTCCGATAGGCCGGGAGCGGATCGCCCGCATCGCCGTACTCGGTGCCGACGATCGCATCCTGCCAGGCCGTCACCCCGTAGGAGTGCAGGTGGCGCTGCCCCTGCAGGAGCGCCTCCACGAGCCGCTCGGGCGCCTCGGTCGGCAGGAGCCGGTTGACCAGGCCCATCGCGCCCTCGTGCAGCGTGCCGCTGGGGGCACCGGTCGCATCGCGCTCGATCCGCCCGTCCGCGGGGTCGGCCGTCTCGCGGGTGATGCCGGCGAGCGCGAGCGCACGGGAGTTGACCCAGGCACCGTGTCCGTCACGGTTCGGCAGGAACGCCGGGCGATCGGGCACGACGGAGTCGAGGTCCTCTGCCGTCGGTGTGCCTCCGGGGAACGCCGACATCTGCCATCCGCCCCCGAGGATCCACTCGTCGTCCGGGTGCGCGGCCGCATACCGGGCGATCCGGTCGAGGTACTCCTCGCGGGTGGCCAGAGCGGACAGATCGCAGCGGAGCATGTCCAACCCGCCCCACACCGGGTGCACGTGCGCGTCCTGGAAACCGGGCACCAGCAGTCCGCCGGCGAGGTCGATCACCTCGGTCTCCGGCCCGATCAGCGCCGCGACGTCGTGTCCCACCGCGCTGATGAACCCGTCCGTCACGGCGACCGCGTGCGCCGTGGTGCGCGCGGCATCGGCGAGGAACACCCGCCCTCCGCGCACGCCACCCGTGAACACCAGATCTGCGTATCCCACGCTCAACCCCCTGCCATCGTGCGGGCGATCTCGGTCGCCGAGTCCCCCGCCCTCTTCAGAACCACGGCCACCAGCGCGAGCGCCAACAGCGTGAGTACGAGCATGATCGTCGACACCGCGGCGATCTCCGGACGCAAGCCGCTGCGCAGCGCGCTGAGCACGTAGACGGGCCACGGCGTCGTTCCCGACACCTGCACGAACGCCGACACGACCGTGTTGTCGAGGCTCAGCGTGAACGAGAGCAGGAACCCGGCGAGCACGGCCGGCATCGCGAGCGGCAGCGTGATCTTGAGGAACGTGCGCACGGGCGGCGCGTAGAGGTCGGCCGATGCCTCCTCCAGGCGGGCGTCGAGCCCGACCAGCCGCGCCCGCACGATGTACGACACGATGGCGATCGAGAACAGCGACTGCCCCACCACGAGTCTCATCGTGCCGTCGTTGAAGATGCCTATCCCGGCATCCTGCCCGAGGAACACCAGCCACGGCAGCAGCGCGACCGCGTCGACGATCTCGGGCGTGACCGACACGAGCAGCAGAAGCCCGAGGAACCACCACACCCACCTGCCGGGATTGCGTGCCATCGCGATGCCCGCCAGTGTGCCGAGCGCCGTGGCGAGCAGAGCCGCGAGCAGACCGGTGCGCACCGACACGAGCACGGCATCGCGGATCGCGGGCTTGTTCACGATCGCGAGGAACGAGTCGAAGCCGAAGTGGTCCCAGGACACCAGCAGGCGCCCGACGTTGAACGAGTACGCGATGATCACGAGAATCGGCAGGAACAGGAACAGGAACACCAGCGCCGCCCAGATCGGCAGCACGAAGCGTCCGGCTCCCCGGCGCACGCGCGGTGCCGTCATGGCGGTCTTCGTATCGGTCATGATCCCTCCCCCAGGACGAGTCGGTTGCGTTGTCTGAGCGGCAGGGTCAGGAGCCAGAGGAGTCCGGCCGCGACCGCGATCGAGAGCATGATGACGATGATCAGCAGCACGGCCATCGCCGAGCCCAATGCCCAGTTCTGCGCGGTCTGGAACTGGCTCGCCACCACCTGCCCGATCATGTTGCCCTTCGCTCCGCCCAGCACGGTGGCGGTGATGTAGTCGCCCATCAACGGGATGTACACCAGGAGCACGCCGGCGATGATGCCGGGTCGGGCCAGCGGCACCGTCACCCGGAGGAACGTCGTCACGCTGTTCGCACCCAGATCCTTGCTCGCCTCGCGCAGCGGTCCCGACACCCGGTCGAAGGCGACGAACAGCGGCAGGATCATCAGCGGCAGGTAGTTGTATACGACGCCGAGGAGCACGGCGCCGCGCGAGTACAGCAGGTCGAGCGGACCGGGGATGACCCCGATCCCCTGCAGCAGCTGCGAGAGCCAGCCCTCGGGCGCGAGGATCACCTGCCAGCCGATGGTACGCACCAGGAAGTTGGTCCAGAACGGCACCATCACCAGCGCGAGAAGCAACCCCCGCTTCGAGGGCGGTGCCTTCACCGCGATCCAGTAGGCGACCGGCCCGCCGATCACGAGGCACAGGGCCGTGCCCAGGATGCCGATCCACAGCGTGTTCAGGAACGTGCTGAAGAAGGTCGGCGAGAGCGCCTCGAGGTAGCGGTCGAACGAGAGGTGGTCGAGCGCATGCGTGGCGAAGATGCTCGGCTTGTATCCGAAGCTGAACACGATCACCATGAAGATCGGGGCGACGAAGAAGACGAGCAACCACACCCAGGCCGGGATGGCGAGACCGAACTTGAGCTTAGGCACCGGCAGCCGCCTTCATCGAGTTCCAGATCGAGACGACGCGGTCCTGTGCGTCCGTCAGCTTGCCCTCGTGCATCGTGGCCACCTGCTCCTCGTCGAAGAACACCATGTCGAGCCGTTCCAGCCCCGCGGCCTCCGCCTCCTCCCGGATCCCCGAGATGCCGGTGTCGTAGCCGATGTAGTCGACCTGTGCGAGCTGCACGTCGGGCTGCAGCACGAAGTCGATGAATGCGTGTGCCGCCTCGGGGTGCGGGGCACCGGCGGCGATCGCCCAGTTGTCCATCCACAGCTCGGTCGCGGGGCTCCCCAGCACCCACTGCCACCGATCGGGGTCGTCGGACTCGAAGATGCCGAGCCGCGCGTCGCCGTTGTAGGACTGCAGCAGCGCGTGCGAGGCCTGCGGGATCGACGAACCTCCCGGGTACGAGTCGAACGCCGAGATGTGCGGCGCGAGGTCCTTCACCAGGAACTTCTCGACGGCGTCGAGGTCGTCCGGGTCCGTGGTGGTCCAGTCGATACCGTTCGCCCAGAAGTAGATGCCGAGCAGCGGCGCCGGATCGTCGAGCACCGAGGTCGAACCGGAGGCCTCGTTCTGTGCGGCGTCGATGAAGTCGTTCCAGGTCGTGAGCTCTCGGGAGATCACCCTCTTGTCGTACACGAAACCGGTCGTCCCCCATGCCTTGCACACGGAGTACTCGTTGCCCGGATCCCACGAGCGCCCGCGGAACTCCGGCGCCACGTGCTTCATGTTCGGCAACAGGTCGAGGTTGAACTTCTGCAGGAGGCCGTTCTCGGCCATCGGTCCGACGAAGACGCCGGTCGGCACCACGATGTCGTAGCCCGAGGTGCCCCGCGCCGCGACGAGCTTGGCGATCAGCTCTTCGTTCGAGTTGAAGGCGTCGAGCACGATGCGCGGGCCGCTCTCGGCTGTGAACTGCTCGAGCACCTCCGGCGCGTCGTAGTCGCCCCAGCTGTAGATCGAGAGCTTGTCCTCGAGCGGTCCCCCCTTGGCGTGCACGGCCGCGGCGTTCTGGCCCGGTGCGCACGCGCTGAGCACGACCGCGCCGCCCGCCATGATGGCGGTGGCGAGGAAGCCGCGCCTGGTCAGCTCGGTGCGGATCACCCGCGCGGCGCTCCGGTGCGCGAGCACCCGCACCGGAGGCGTACCGGTCACCGGCCGCCGTCCTTGGGCAGGGTGATCACGTGCGTCGCCGTCGTGGGGATGCCGTCCGCGGCGAACAGCCGTGCATCCGCGGGATTCCAGACGCAACGGACCTCGTCGTCGACTCCGACCTCCGGCGCGGTGGGCGCCGGCATGCGCGAGAGGAACGTGGCATCCTCGCCGATGCGCACAGCGACCTGCAGTGTCTCGCCGAGATGCGAGACCCCGAGCACACGACCGCGGACCCCTGCACCCTCGCCCTGTTCCAGGCGGACGTACTCGGGCCGGATCGCAGCGACCGCCGGCTGACCGGCGGCGACCCGCTCGCCACCCCAGCGACCGGCGATCACGCCGATCGCCGTGTCGACGGCCTCACCGTCGGCACGCACCGTGCCATGCACGAAGTTCTGCTGCCCGATGAACGAGGCGACGTAGGCCGACGCGGGCTCCGCATAGATGGCCGCGGGCGCATCGAGCTGCTCGATCCGTCCCGCGCGCATCACCGCGATCCGATCGCTCATCGACAGCGCCTCGGCCTGATCGTGCGTGACGAACACGAAAGTCGTACCGAGGCGGGCCTGCAGAAGCTTGAGCTCGAGCTGCATCTCCTCGCGCAGCTGACGGTCCAGCGCCGCGAGCGGCTCATCCAGCAGGAGCACGCTCGGCCGGTTGATGAGCGCCCGCGACAGCGCGATCCGCTGCTGCTGGCCGCCGGAGAGCTGCGTCGGCTTGCGATCGGCGAACGCCCGCAGCTGCACCATGTCGAGCGCTTCACTCACCCGCTCCCGCTGCTCGGCTTTGGGAACGCGCCGTTGCTGCAGACCGTAGGCGACGTTCTCGGCGACCGTGAGGTGCGGGAACAGGGCGTAGGCCTGGAAGACGGTGTTGACCTCGCGCCGATAGGGCGGCAGGTTCAGGACACTGCGGCCGGAGATGAGGATGTCCCCGGCATCCGGATACTCGAAGCCCGCGATCATACGCAGCGTGGTCGTCTTCCCACAGCCCGACGGACCGAGGAGCGAGAGGAACTCGCCCGGTTGCACGTCGAGACTCAGGTCGTCGACCGCGATGGCGGTGCCGTACCGCTTGGTCACGCCATCGATGCGGACCGCACCGGTGACGGTGGGTGCGTCGAGTGTCGCCGTCGACGTTCGGGTGGTGTCGGGCATGGAGCCTCCCCATTGAGATTCGCTTGCCGCGAGTCTGACACAGGAAAGTCGCCAGGTATAGCGAAATCGGAAGTCTCTTGATCGATTCGCAACGATATCCGTTGCGAATCGTCGAAGTCGCGACCGATTAGCGCTGATCAGATGAGGAAGCCGCGCAACAACGCCTCGGATCCGGCGAGGTGATCGCGCATCGCGGCCTCGGCCGCATCCGGGCGTCCGGCGAGGATCGCCGAGACGATGCCCTCGTGCTGCGCGCCCGAGTGCTGGATATTGCGCGGCATCAGCGGGAAGGTGTCGAGCCAGGCGTTCACATCCGCCCTGTTCTCGGCGACCAGAGCGACGAGCGAGGGGATGCCCGCGGCCTCGGCGATCGACAGGTGCAGCAAAGTGTCCAGGCGCCGGTATTCATCCGGCCCGGCCGGCAGAGCCGCCTCGTGCCGCGCCCAGAGGTCGGCGCGCGTCGCGGCGTCGAGCGAGCGGCTCGCCGCGGCACGCACGGCACCGGTCTCGAGCACGAGGCGCAGCCCGAGCACATCGTCGATCTCCTCCGCGGTCACGGTGCCCGACACGGTCGGGTGCGGCAGCGGATCGGCGACGAACGTCCCTCCGTACCGGCCGCGCCGCGGGAGCAGGTAGCCGGTGTCCGCGAGTTCGCGGATCGCCTCGCGCACGGTGTCGCGACTGACCCCGAACGATGCCGCGAGCTCGCGCTCGGGCGGCAGGGATTCCCCCGGAGCGACGACGCCGAGACGGATCGTCTGCACGAGCCGGGCGACCGTGTCCTCCAGGGCGTTGCCGCGCCGCAACGGCCGGTAGACCGCTCTGCGCACCTCGACGAGGTCGCCGTCGTGGGGGTGCTCGCTCATGCCTTCACCCTGTCACAGCGAGGTGAGGGTCGCTCACAGCGGGGTGACGTAGGCGTTCGTGATCCCGCCGTCGACGACGAAGGCGCTCGCCGTGATGAACGACGAGTCGTCCGAGGCGAGGAAGGCGACCGCCGCTGCGAGTTCCGTCGGCTCGGCGAAGCGTCCCATCGGCACATGCACGAGGCGCCGCTGCGCCCGCTCCGGATCCTTCGCGAACAGCTCCTGCAGCAGCGGGGTGTTCACCGGTCCGGGGCACAGCGCGTTCACCCGCACTCCCTGGCGCGCGAACTGCACCCCCAGCTCGCGGGACATCGCCAGCACGCCGCCCTTCGACGCGGTGTAGCTGATCTGCGAGGTCGCCGAACCGAGCAGCGCGACGAAGGAGGCGGTGTTGATGATCGACCCGCGTCCCGCCGGCACCATGTGACGCAGCGCGGCGCGGCTGCACAGGTACACGCTCTTGAGGTTCACGTCCTGCACCCGATCCCACGCCGGGAGCTCGGTCGTCTCGATCGAATCGTCGTCCGCCGGCGAGATGCCCGCATTGTTGAAGGCGATGTCGATACGTCCGAACTCCTCGGCGACGCCGTCGAACAGCGCATTGACCAGGTCTTCGTCGGCGACGTCGACCCGGCGGAACACCCCACCCACCTCGGCAGCCGCCGTCTCGCCCGTGGCCGGATCGACGTCGGCGATCACGACGAACGCACCCTCCGCTGCGAAGCGCTGCGCGGTGGCGAACCCGATTCCGCTCGCGCCACCGGTGATGATGGCGACGCGGTCCTTCAGTCGCTGGGTCAGATCGATGCTCATGTGGGTTCTCCGTTCCGGATGGGGTGGGTTGCGCGACGATCAGGATTCATCGGTCGCGAAGAAGACGTTCTTGGTCTCGGTGAAGTGCTCCGCGGCGTCCGGCCCGAGCTCGCGCCCCAGCCCCGACGCCTTCATGCCGCCGAAGGGCGTGGAGTACCGCACCGAGGAGTGAGAGTTCACCGACAGCACGCCGCTGCGCACACCACGCGCGACACGCACCCCGCGCCCGAGGCTCTCGGTCCACACCGAGCCGGCGAGACCATAGGCCGTGTCGTTCGCCAGGCGGATCGCGTCGGCCTCGTCTTCGAAGGGCATCACCGCGAGGACGGGACCGAACACCTCCTGCTGGGCGATGCGGTCGGCGGGAGCCGCGAGCACGACGGCCGGCGCGAACCAGAAGCCGTCTCCCTCGGGCGCGCTCCCGCGGAACGCGATGTCGGCGCCGTCGAGGAACGAGGCGACGGTGTCGCGGTGCCCCGCCGAGATGAGCGGCCCCATGTCGGTGTCCTCACGCGCGGGGTCGCCCACGCGCCACGCGGTCACGGCCGGTTCGAGCAGCTCGAGGAAGCGGTCGTACACCGAGCGCTGCACCAGGAGCCGACTGCGTGCGCAGCAGTCCTGGCCGGCGTTGTCGAACACCGAGCCCGGGACTCCCGCCGCCGCCCGCTCGAGGTCGGCATCGGCGAAGACGATGTTCGCGCTCTTGCCGCCGAGCTCGAGCGTCACGGGCTTGAGCGCCCTGGCGCATCCGGCGGCGACCTCGATCCCGACCTCGGTCGAGCCCGTGAAGACCACCTTGCGCACATCCGGATGCTCGACCAGACGCTGGCCGACGACGGAGCCCGAGCCCGTGACGACCTGGAACAGCCCCTCGGGGAGCCCCGCCTCGAGCGCGAGCTCGCCCAGGCGGAGCGCGGTGAGCGGTGTGAGCTCGGCCGGCTTCAGCACCACGGCATTGCCCGCGGCGAGCGCCGGCGCGAACGCCCAGGACGCGATCGTCATGGGGAAGTTCCACGGCACGATGACGCCGATCACGCCGTAGGGGTCGTGGAAGGTGACGTCGAGGCCACCGGCCACCGGGATCTGACGCCCGGACAGCCGCTCCGGGTCGGCGGAGTAGTAGTTGAGCACCTGGGCCACGTGGCCGGCTTCCCACCGGGCGGAGCCGATCGGATGCCCGGAGTTGAGCACCTCGAGCTGCGCCAGTTCCTCGACCGCGCCCTCGACAGCACGGGCGAACGACCGGAGGGCATCGGCCCGCGCGACCGGGACGAGCGCCGCCCATCGGCGCTGAGCAGCGACGGCTCGGGCGATCGCGGCATCGGTCTCGGCGGCATCGGCACGGGCGACGTCGCGGATCGCTTTCCCGGTCGACGGGTTGATGACTGTGAACGCGCTCATCGGGCGCCCTCCTTCCGCCGCGCGGCGAGCGCACGAGCCTGTGAGACGAGATCGGCGAAGAGGCGCCGGTCGTCGGCGTTCTCCTCCGGATGCCATTGGATGCCGACGATGTGGCCGGCCGAGGTGTCGACGAACGCCTGCACGAGTCCGTCGTCGGAGTGCGCAGCCGCGATCAGCCCTTCCCCGAGGCGATCGATGCCCTGGTGGTGGTAGCTGTGCACGCGCACGCCGCCCGCACCGAGCACCTCGGCGAGCGTGGTGTCGCCCGAGACCTCGATGTCGTTCTCGGCGAAGATGCCGCCGCCGAGGCGGTACCGCTCGGTGCCGAGCGATTCGGGTAGATGCTGCTGGAGTGTGCCTCCCCGTGCCACGTTGACGAGCTGCAGCCCTCGGCAGATCGCGAGCACCGGGATGCGTCGTCGCTCGGCCGCACGGAACAGCGCCAGCTCCCACGCGTCGCGGTCCACGCGTGCGGGATCGGTGAGCGGATGCCGCTCCTCGCCGTAGAGCTCGGGGGCGACATCCGCACCTCCGGAGAGGATCAGGCCGTCCATGCCGGCGATGGCGGCCTCCGCCGACGCCGGGTCCTGTGGCGGCAGCAGCAGCGCGATGCCGCCGGCATCCGTCACCCCGGCCAGATACTGCTCGGGCAGGAACGCCGCCCGCACATCCCACACCCCCTGCTGCGCCCGCTCGAGATAGGTCGTGACACCGATCAGCGGGGCCAGGTCAGAGCCGCTCGAAACCACGGATGCGCTCCCAGTCGGTGACGGCGGCGTCGTAGGCCTCGACCTCGATGCGCGCCTGGTTCAGGTAGTGGTCCACGACGTCGTCGCCGAACGCCGCGCGGGCGATGGATGATTCGCTGAACAGCTGCGCCGCCTCCCGGAGGGTGGTGGGCAGGTGCTCGACGCCGGATTCGTAGGCGTTGCCTGTGAAGCACTCGGGCAACGGCAGCTCGTTCTCGATGCCGTGCAGGCCCCCGGCGATGATCGCCGAGATGCCGAGGTAGGGGTTCACGTCGCCGCCCGGCACCCGGTTCTCGACCCGGAGGCCGGAGCCGGAGCCGATCACGCGCAGCGCGCAGGTGCGATTGTCGATGCCCCAGGCGACGCCGGTCGGGGCGAAGCTGCCCTTCGCGAACCGCTTGTACGAGTTGATGTTGGGCGCGTAGAGCAGGGTGAATTCGCGCAGGGTCGCGAGGATGCCGGCGATCCAGTGCTCCATGATCGGGCTGAACCCATGCTCACCGTCCCCCGCCATGACCGGGGTGCCGTCGGCGGTACGTAGGGAGAGATGGATGTGGCAGCTGTTGCCCTCGCGCTCGTTGAACTTGGCCATGAAGGTGAGTGCCTGTCCGTGCTGCTCCGCGATCTCCTTCGCGCCGTTCTTGTAGAGCGCATGCTGGTCGGCGGTCTCGCGCACCTCGGCGTAGCGGAACGCGATCTCCTGCTGCCCCAGGTTGCACTCCCCCTTCACGCCCTCGCAGTACAGTCCCGCGCCGTCCATGCTGTTGCGGATGTCGCGCAGCAGGGGTTCGAGGCGCGTGGAGGCGAGCAGGTTGTAGTCGACGTTGTAATCGGTCGACGGTGTGAGCCCCTCGTACTTGCGGGCCCATGCTTCGCGATAGGTGTCGTCGAAGACGATGAACTCGAGCTCGGTGCCCGAGAACGCTGTCCAGCCCCGCTCGGCGAGACGGTCGCGCTGCCGATCGAGGATGGCTCTCGGCGAGGGCCCCACCGGTTCACCGTTCCCCCACACCAGGTCGGCGATCACGAGCGCGGTTCCATCGAGCCACGGGATGCGGCGGAGGGTCGCGACGTCGGGCCGCAGCACCATGTCGCCGTACCCGCGATCCCATCCCGACATCGCGTAGCCGTCGACCGTGTTCATGTCGACATCGACCGACAGCAGGTAGTCGCACGCTTCGGCGCCGTGATGCAGGATGTCCTCCTGGAACAGCCTCGCGGAGACCCGTTTGCCGACCAGCCGTCCCTGCGCATCGGCGAAGGCGACGATCACCGTGTCGATCTCGCCGGCGGCGATGCCGGCATCCAGCTGCTCGATGCTCAGGTTTCCCGACATCTTCTCGCTCCCGTCGTCGTGGTGAAGCGATCGGCCGACCGGCTTCGCCCTCAGAGTAGATCACCTCGGCGTCTAAAGGTAGACGAAACCACCATTGACTGCCACAATCATCCGCAAGGTGCACCCGGCGCCTGTGTGCATGCGAACGGAGAGCGGATGTCTGAGCAGAGCAGTGAGTCCCGCAAGGTCGCTGGGGCGACCTATACACGTGCCGGAAGCGAGTACTTCGAGAAACGGACGCTGAAGAGATCCGCCGGCGTCTGGGGACTGTGGGGGCTCGCGGTCGCAGCCGTCATCTCCGGCGACTTCTCCGGATGGAACTTCGGTATCGACTTCGCGGGCTTCGGCGGGATGCTGATCGCCTTCGTGATCCTCGTCCTCATGTACTACGGCATGATCTTCGCGATCGGCGAGATGGCCGCGATGATGCCGCACACCGGCGGCGCCTACTCGTTCGCCCGTTCCGCGATGGGCCCGTGGGGCGGCCTGGTGACCGGCGCCGCCGAGACCATCGAGTACGTGGCGACCACGGCGGTGATCGTCTACTTCTCGGCGTCGTATGCGAACGGCATCACGAGCGAGCTGCTGGGGCTGGAACTGCCGGGGTGGCTCTGGTACCTGATCCTCTACGTCGTCTTCATCACGCTGAACTCCGCGGGCGCGGCGATCTCCTTCCGCTTCGCGATCGTCGTGTCGATCATCTCGATCGGCATCATCCTGGTCTTCTCCCTGATGGCCATCTTCTCCGGCGCCTTCAGCTGGGACGCTCTCTGGAACATCGCGCCCGACCCGGGCCAGACCGAGTTCCTGCCACACGGAGTGCTGCCGATCCTGTTCGCTCTCCCGTTCGCGATGTGGTTCTTCCTCGGCATCGAAGAACTGCCCCTCGCCGCGGAGGAATCGCACAACCCCACCCGCGACATCCCCAAGGCCGGGTTCTGGGCTCGCGGCACCCTCATCGTCACGGGACTGCTCGTGCTGTTCCTGAACACGGGCGTGATCGGGGCCGAGGCCACGGGCACCGCCGGCGAGCCCCTGCTCGACGGCTTCCGCGCGATCGTCGGCGACCAGCTCGCCGCGGTGCTCGCCCTCTTCGCCCTGATCGGACTGCTCGCGTCCCTGCAGGGCATCATGTTCGCCTACGGCCGCAACATGTACTCACTGTCCCGTGCGGGCTACTACCCGCGGTTCCTGTCCCTCACCGGCAAACGACAGACCCCCTGGGTGGCTCTCGTCGTGGGTGCGGCGATCGGCTTCGTCGCCCTCATCGTGCTCGATGTGCTCGCGGCCGTCGACGCCGAGGGCGCGGGTTCGGTCGCCGGTGCGATCGTGCTGAACATCGCGGTCTGGGGTGCCGTGCTCGCCTACGGCCTGCAGCTGGTGTCGTTCATGATCCTGCGGAAGAAGTATCCGAACGTCGACCGCCCGTACCGCAGCCCGTGGGGCATCCCCGGTGCGGCCGTCGCGCTGGTGATCGCCGCGCTCATCTTCGTCGGATTCCTGCTGAACCCGACGTTCGGACCGGCGATCATCGCGATCGCGATCGTCTACGTCGTGATCCTGCTCGGGTTCGGGCTCTTCTTCCGCCACCGCCTGGTGCTCTCCCCGGAGGAGGAGTACGCGATCTCGGGCGGCTCGCACGGCGATCCGCAGACCGAGGGCTATGACGCCATGGAGGGTGAGGTGTTCGACGACAGCGGCAGGTGAGTCCGCGCACAGCGCCTCGACGAGTCGGTCGGGGCGCTGTGTCGTGCCCGACCCCGGAGCGCTCTACTTGCGGTCGAAGTCGAAGGCCTTGAGCAGCTCGACGACGGCCTTGTCGCGCTCCTCGCCGCCCTCGTCGAACATGTGCGTGACGTGCGTACGCAGGTGGTTCTCCAGCAGCAGCCGGTTCAGCGACTCCAACGAGCGCTGGATCGCACGGGACTGCGTGATGATGTCCATGCAGTAGTCCTCGTTCTCGATCATCCGCGCGACGCCGCGCATCTGCCCCTCGAGGATGCTGGTGCGGTGCAGCGCACGCTTCTTGATGTCTTCGATCACCCCTTGAGGGTACTCGTCTCTCCGGGTGCGCGGCTGTCTGCGCACCGAGACACCGCACCGTCGCCGGTCGGGAGCGTCGGGGCAGCACCGTGAAAGGATGACGTCATGCCGCGAACACCGATGACGCAGCTCTCGCCCGCCGACCAGGAACGCCTCCGCGCGCTCCGACGCATGAAGGCCGTCGCCCTCGGGGCTCTGGTGTTCATGGCCGTCGTGTTCGTGTTCGCCTTCGCGTTCCAACAGCGGTTCGACGGGCTCGCCTATGTGCGCGCTGCGGCCGAGGGCGGCATGGTGGGTGCCCTCGCAGACTGGTTCGCGGTGACGGCGCTCTTCCGCCGTCCGCTCGGGCTGCCCATCCCGCACACCGCGATCATCCCGAACCGCAAGGACGAGATCGGCCGCTCCCTCGGGGAGTTCGTGGAGACGAACTTCCTCGCAGCCGACGTGGTGCGCACCAAGTTGTCGAGCACGCGGATCGCGCTCCGCGCCGGTGAATGGCTGCGCGAGGCCCCGCACGCCGAGCGGGTGGGCACCGAGGGGGCGACGATCGCCACGGCCGTGCTCAATGCGCTGAGCGACGACGACGTACGCGACCTGATCACCGACCTCGCCCGCGAACACCTGGTCGATCCCGAATGGGGTCCGCCCGCCGGAGCGTGGCTGGAGAAGATCGTCGAGGCGGATGCCCATCATGGCGCTGTCGACCTCGCCGCCGACAGCATCGCCCGCTGGCTCGATGCGAATGCCGATTCGTTCACCGGCCTCGTCTCGCGACGGCTTCCCGGGTGGGTGCCGAAGCTCGCGCACCGGTTCGTCGACGACACCGTCTATCACGAGGCCGTGAAGTTCGTGCACGCCGTGCAGGCCGACCCGCGCCATCCGGCTCGTCTCGCCGTCGACGGCTACCTGGCGCGTCTGGCGGACAGCCTGCAGAACGATCCGGCCACGCGCGCGAAGCTCGAGAACGCCAAGGCCTCGCTGTTCGACAGCCCCCGTGTCGGCGCCCTGGCCGCCGAGGCCTGGAACACCGCGAAGAACGGCCTGCTCACGGCCCTCGCCGATCCGCAGAGCGGTCTGCGCCGCCGCGCCGTGCAGGCACTGCAGGAGGTCGGCGAGCGCCTCACGACCGATACCGCGCTGCAGAATCGGGTCGACACGTGGGTATCCGACGCCGCGGTCTTCCTCGTCGACCGTTACCGGCACGACATCGCCTCGATCATCACCGACACCGTCGAGCGCTGGGATCCGGCCGAGACCACCGAGAAGATCGAGCTCATGGTCGGCCGCGACCTGCAGTACATCCGCCTGAACGGCACGTTCGTCGGCGCCCTGGCCGGTCTCGCCATCTTCTCCATCGCCCACGCCCTGATCCCCGGAGTCTGACCATGTCCCCCTCCTCCCGACAGCTGAGTCACGACCCGCTCTGGCCGCGCGCCGGATCCTGGGCCGCCTTCGACACCGCCGCCGACGCCGTGCTGCTCGGCGTGCCCACCTGGCGCACCTCGCTCTCGCCGACGGGCGCGCACGCGACGCCCGCGGCCATCCGCAATGCGCTCCCCCGCTACGGGACGACTGTGATGGGGCCTCCCATGGTCGAGCTCGATGACGTGCTGCGCATCGCCGACGCCGGTGACGTCGCCGACCCGGACGGTTCCGCCGGCGAAGCGAGGGTCATCTCCCGCGTGCGCGATCTCGCCGCGGCCACGAGACTCGTGATCGCACTCGGCGGCGACAACTCGCTCACATATCCCGTGGCACTCGGCGCCGAGGCGACGGGACTGATCACCTTCGACGCGCACTTCGACCTGCGCGACGGCGTCTCCAACGGCACGCCCGTGCGGCGTCTGGTGGAGGACGTCCCCGGCTCATCCTCGCTGCACACCTCTCGGATCGACCCGACGAGGATCGTGCAGATCGGGATCGCCGACTTCGCGAACTCGGCCGCCTACGCCCGGCGCGCCGCCGACTGGGGCATCCGCGTCATCGCACTCGACGAGCTGCGCCGCCGCGGCATCGACGACGTGGTCTCGGAGGCGGTGGAGGTCGCCGGCACCGGAGCCGATCCGCGCGTCCACCTCGACATCGATGTGGACGTGTGCGACCGCTCCGTCGCGCCCGGGTGCCCCGCGAGCGTTCCCGGCGGCCTGCAGGCATGGGAGCTTCGGACCCTCACACGTGCCGTGGCTGCGGACGCCCGCGTCGTGAGTGCCGACCTCGCGGAGGTCGATGCGACCGCCGACGCCGACGATGCCCGCACCGTGCGGCTCGCGGCGCTGTGCGTCCTCGAACTGCTCGCCGGGCTCGCCTCCCGCGGCTGAGACCACCGTGCGCCCACCCCCGTGTCGGAGGCGGGCGCACGCGGATCAGACTCCGGCGATCAGCCTCTCGGCGAACCAGAACAGCCCGATCGCGGCGACCACAGCCGCGATCCAGAAGCCCGCCGACGGCAGCCGACGGCGCAGCAGCACGAACAGCGGGAACACCACCGCGATCACCAGGAGCTGCGCCAGCTCGATACCCACGTTGAAGACGAGGAGCGCCCCGAGCAGATCCCACGAGAACGGTTCGTCGATTCCCAACGCTCCGGCGAAGCCCACGCCGTGCATCAACCCGAAGGCGAAGACCACGCCGATGCGCAGCAGATCCCCTCGGGTGAAGCCGTCGACCGTCGGCCCAGGGGACGGCGTCGCGAGGATCCGCTCACGCAGAGCGACAGCGGATCCTCCGGTCCCGGTGAGCGGCCGGCCTCGGAGAACCGGCACCTCCGCGAGACCGCTGCCCGAGCCTGCGTCGTCCACACCCCGTGCACGCCGGAACCGCCGCATCTCCCAGAGCGCGACGACGGCGATCGACAGGGCGATGGCCGGCTCCACGATCCACGCGGGAATGCTCACCACCCCGAGGGCGGCGAGGATGAAAGTCGCCGAGTGCGCGACCGTGAACGCCGTCGCCGCCAGCACGATGTCCCTGAGCCGGCGAGATCCGATGATCAGCGCCAGCAGGAACAGCAGGTGGTCGGGGCCGAGCAGCAGATGCTCCGCCCCCAGCACGAGGAACTCACCCATCCGAGAGCCCCAGTCGGTCGTGGTGACCATCGAGGGGTTCGTGTCGGTGTCGAGGCTGGCCACACCCGCCCCCGAACGCACGTCGTAGTCGACGATGGTCGTCGTCATGCCCCCGGGAGCCGTTCCGGGAAACAACTCGGTCGTGATCCGATACGGCACGGGCATCGCCTCTACCTGCGCCGTGCAGTCGGCTTCGATCACCAGACGTGCATGCGGCACACCGTCGCGGATGACGATCTCGTAGGGCGCCACCACGGCACTGGGGCAGGCATCCGTCGGCTCACCCTCCTGCGCGACGCTCACCGAGAAACGCGGCAGCACGTATCCCTCGACCGTATCGGCATGCTCGGCGAGCACCGCGGGCGTGAGCTTCTCCGGGTCTCGACCGCTCGCCTGCACATCCGCGTAGGCCTCCTGCTCGAAGGCCGTGTCGCCCATCTCTCGCGCCCCGTCGGTGGCGAGAAGCACGTACTCGATGTCGAGCACGGTGCGCACGACGCCGCGTTCCGGTTCCGAGACATCGGCGAAGACGGTCGCCGAGTAGCTGTGCGCCGCGGCCGGGGCCGCCGCCAGCATGATGCTGACGGCGACCCCGGCGACGGCGACGGCTCCGGCGACGAGGGTGCGGATCGACGGTCGGGTGCGCGTCCGCGACGCCGCACGACGACGTGCTGTCGTCATGCCTGACCCTCCGTACGACGCCGCAGCCGCCGGACCAGGACCCCGCCACCGGCGAGCAGCAGCAGTCCGGCGAAGGCGAGCATCGTCGGGGCCGGGCCACCGGTCGCCGCCAGTGGATCGGACTGTCCACCGGCGGAGCCGCCGCCCTGGTTCGCGCCGCTACCGGGGCCGCCGCCAGGGTTACCGCCGGGGTTGCCACCGGGGTTACCGCCGGGGTTGCCACCGTCCGACCCCGCGATCGCCGTCACGGTGAACGTGACCTGGTTCTGCCGGGCGGCCGCGTCGGTCGCGATGTACTTCAGGGTGTAGGTGCCGGTCGCGGTCGGGGTGAACGTGTATCCGTCTCCGGCAGCCGCGGCGAGCGCCCGCAGGCCGGACGCCGGGTCGTCGACCGCCACGGGGGCACCCGACGGGTCGGTCACCTCGAGCATCGTGCTCACGCGTCCCGAGTTGTCCACGGCCTCGGCGCGCGGGGCGGTGTAGGCGGTTCCGACCGTGGCCTCACCCGCAGGTTCCGGGGCGACGCGCACGAGCGGCGGCATCGTGTCGAGTGCGGTGACCTCCCGTGTCGCGACGCGATACACGTCCTTGTCCGAGAGGGGAGCGCTGTAGATCTCGACGCCGGCGATCCGTCCGTCCATCGTGGAGTCGTCGAGCGCGCCCGAGGTGTTCGCGTCACCGCCGATCACCATGTAGCGCGCATCGGCCGCACTGGGCTTGACGGAGAACGACACCCCTTCGGTCTCGGCCTTGCGCACGCCGTCGACGTAGAGCCGCGCATCGTGACCGTCGTACCAGGCGGTCACGTGGTACCACTGGCCGTACTTCAGGCTGACCGTCGGACGCGGCGAGGCGTACCAGAACTGCAGCTCGTACGTCGTCGCGCTGGTGCCGACGGCTTCGAGGCCGATGCCGCCGCTCTGCATGCCACCGAAGACGTCGACGTAGCCGCCCGAGATCGAGTCGAGGCGGAACGTGGTGTCGAGGGTGAACCCATCCTGCAGTGCCGCGTACTCGGCGTCGGTCCACTTCGGTGTGCGGATGCCGGTGGCGGCTCTCTCCGCGCCGATCACGACGTCGGATCCGACGGTGGAATCGTTCTCGATCCGGACATCGGCGCCCGTGGCGAGCGGACGCGCGGCCGGGGAGGAGTCGGTCGCCACCCCTCCGGCGAACCCGACGTCCAGGAGATCAGCCGTCGGCACCGCGGCACGGAGGTCGTCGAAGGTCAGGCTGCTGGGGTCGAACGGACCTTCGCCATCGCCGCCCTCCGTGCTCGTGAACCGCGTCGTCAGCGCGGCGCCCTCCTTACCCCAGGCGTTGATCGGGGTGACCCGCACCTCGTACTCCCGTCCGGGGAGCAGGTTCCACACTTCGTGGCTGCGGTCGACCGGCATCGGCAGGTTGTAGAACCCCGACCACTGCAGGAACGAGTTCACCTCCTCGCCGGTGGCGACGTCGACCGTCGAGTAGCGGTATTTGTGCACGATGTCGCCGACGGAGTTCGGCGCGGGCACGGCCTGCGGGAAGGAGGCCATCGCCTTCGTGCTCGCGATGTCGGCCACGGTCACGGCCGCACCCTCCGGCCAGATCGGGCCGGCGGACTGCGCTGCGCGGTGAGTGTTGTTGAACGGGAACCGCTCGTCATAGGACTTGGTCTCATCGACCGAGTCGGCCACGTCCCAGGTCCAGGTCTGGTCGATCCACTGGTCGGCGAGCAGGTCGTAGTTCTTGATGGTCACTGTCGTGCCGGTGATCTCGACGATGGCCGTCTGGCGGTTGTTGCCCGCATCATCCGGGGTGGTGTCGTTGCCGCGACTGGTCGGGCTCGAGTTCACGACGCCCGACTCGAACTCGTAGTACGCCAGCGGAGGCGCGTTCACGGTGGTGAAGCCCTGAGTCGACCGATCGCCGAACCGGTTCTCCTGGCCCTGCCAGATCGAAGTCGGGATGTTCTGCGGCGTGTGGATGTGGCCGCCCCAGACGACCGCCTGGGGGAAGTCGTCGAACACAGACTGAAAGCCGTCGCCGCAGCCGCTGGACAGGCCCGTGCCGTACCACTCGTTCGAGACGTAGTGCGTGCACTGGAGCGGGTGATGCACCAGCACCATGACGGGCTTGTTCGGGTCTTCGGCGGTGGCGGCGGCCAGCCTCTGCTGCAGCCAGGACTGGGCGTAGGCGTAGTTGCCACCGCTCGCTCCCGAGGGCTTGCCCGTGTCGGGGTCGATGGTGCCGCTGCCCGGCGACACCGTGATGACGTGGTAGCCGTTCACGGTGTAGTCGGCGTTCGGCTTCTGTCCGCCTGTGGCCTGAGTGAACAGGTCGTACGACGAGATACCCGAGACATCGTGGTTTCCGAGCGACGCGATCGCCGGGATGCCGAGGCCGGCCTTCGAATCCATCGTCTGCTTGAGGCCGGCGAACTCACCCGGCGTCGCACTGTTGGTGAGGTCGCCGACGAACAGGGCGGTCTGCACGTTCTCCTGCGCCCAGAAGTCGTACGCCTCGGCGAGCTCGTCCCAGTTGACGTGGATGTCGCCGATCGCCGCGAAGCGCACGTCCGGTCCTCCGGCCTCGGCGGCCGGCGCAGCGCTCACGCTCGGCTTCGCCACCGTGTCCGCATCCGGAGCCCCGGTCACCGTGATCGTGCGGGTCTCCGTGCTCACGCCGCCTGCGGCATCGCTGATCGAGTAGCCGACGACGTAATCACCGGGGACGGTCGGGGTGAATCGATACCCGCCGGACTCCTCCGGCATGACCATCGTGACCACACCGGACGGGTCTTCCACCGTGACGACGAGCTCGCTCGCGGAGCCGTCGACATCGGCAGCCGAGGCCGAAGGAAGCAGCACAGCGCTCCCCACCCGACCGCTGGTCGGTGCCTCACCCTCGAGGCGGATGATGGTGCCGCCCGTCTCGGTGGCGGGCGACACGTCTTCGGGATCGGTCACGGCGAGGGTCGCGTTCGACGTGGTGACGACCGGTACGGCCACCGACGCAGCAGCCGGGAGCACAGGCCCCGCGATACAGGCGGCGACGGCGACGAGCGATGCGGGGCGGAGGAGCCGCGCGAATCCGCGGCGAGAAAGGGACGGATCGGGGGCGGGCGGTTTACGACGAGACACGGAGCATCCTCTGTGAGACGAGAAGAAATCGGACTTCCCCAATCGACCGCCGCAAGATGACGCCGGGGTGAACACCGGCCGACGCAGACGTGTCATCGGCCGCCCGCGCGGCGATCCGGGCGACCCGGTGCGCACAGTGGGCGCAGTCGCGCGACCCGTTCAGTCTTCGCCGGGGAGCGCGGCCGCGCGACCCGTTCAGTCCTCGCCGGGGAGCGCGGCCGCTCCGAAGGCCTGCGCTTCGAAGGAGATCGTGTGCGGAACGTAGCGATCCTCGGCGCATTCGACGGGTCGGCCGTTCGAGGCGAAAGTCTCGCGTCGCACCTGCAGGAGCGGACTGGATCTGCGCACTCCGAGCAGACGCGCATCCTCAGTCGCCGCAGCCACCGCTTCGATCCGATGGTTTCCCGACGAGACCACGATCCCGGCGTCTGCGAGCACCCGCGTCGTGGAGACCACGTCATCCGGAAGACCTGCGACGTGCGGAACCACCCAGGGCGCCCATGTCGAGCGCTCCACCATCACGGGGCGCTGGTCGAGTGTCCGCACACGGGTGAAGGTCAGGACGTCTGCGTCCGTGCGGATCCCGAGCAGTCGCGCTTCTCGCGCCGTGGCCGTCCGCGTCGTGCGGGCCACGATGCGTCCACCGGGGCTGCGCCCGCGGCCACGCACCCACTGGGTGAACGAGCGCATCCGGTCGAACCCCTGCGGCTGGCTGGGTTGCACGAACCACCCGGAGCCCCGGTGCGACTCGACCAGGCCCTGGCGCGCCAGGGTGGCGAGCACGGTGCGGATCGTCCGTCGAGAGACCCCGTGGAGGGCGGCCAGCTCCATCTCGCTGGGAAGCCCTGCACCCCCGGCGTAGGTGCCGTCGAGGATCTGCGCGCGAAGGAGCGCGAGCACCTCACTCATCGGCCGCATGCGATCGCATCACGGTGTTGTCGAGCGGAGCGCTCCCGGGTGGCGACGGCACAGCTCACTCTAACGCCCGCGTGCAGGTGCCAGGAGATGACTGAAGCCCCCGGGCATGTGCCTGGGGGCTTCAGTGTTCTGTGGGGAATTCGCGTATCTCTCCGATCCCTACTCCCGTCACGGAACGAAGATCGCTATTCCCACGCGTTTCCCACGCGTTCCTTCTGCTATTCCCATGCATACCCCTGAACGCCCTACTCTCCCTTGAGGAAGGGACAGCCTGAAGTCAGGGTTGGCTACGGCCGCCTTCGCGTCCGATTCAGACGTGTCACCGAGCCGCAGGGCGAACGCCACGCCACATTTCACTCTCTGACGTTCACATCGGCCCTGATCCACGCAGTCGGCGCCCATCACCACCGAGCAAGCCCGCAATGGATCCGGGCGTCGCGCTGCCCCGAGACCTTCGATGAGCTCTCTGTCGGCAAGTTACGCGCCGGTCGAGTTGGACCTATCGTCGCTTAACGTCAGTTGCGTATGCAGCGGCTACTGCGGAGGCGGTGCGATGGCGAAGAGGAACAGCGTAAGCAGAGACGGACCGACAGTCGCAAACAGAAGAACTGCGACCGAGACGAGGAATCCGGCAAGCGAGATTCCCGCTCCGCGCAAGGTGTCGTCCGCCTTGAGCGCCTTCCGCGACGCAAGAGCGAAGCCAATTGCCGCGCACGCCAGCACGGTACCCGCCAGCCACCATCCGCTCGTCAGCACAGCCGCCAGCGCGAGGATGCAGCTTGCGAAAGCGTTGCGGTCGTATCGGCCTTTTCGTTGAACTTCCACAGCGCCCCTTCTTCAGGTGTGTGCCCAGTGAGCATTCGTCAGCCTACTGGGCACACACGTCGGCTTAGTAGGTCGTCGTCCAGCCGCCGCTCGAGTTGACACGCAACGACAAGTAGAGGTCCTCGGTAACGCTGCCCGTGCTCCAGTAGCCGTGGAGGGTTGCGACCGCCGGCTGCGACGAGGTCGAGTTCGCCCGAATCAGCTTGAGCGTCTTATTGGAAACGGATCCAATGGTGGTGTTAATCACGCCGTCGCGGGGGTTCGAGATTGAGCCGCCACTCGCGGTCTGCTGATAGTTCGCGTAGAAGCTAAGCGACGCATAGGCGGCGGTGTGGCTGACCTTGCAGTTCGTCGAGGACGCCCATCCCGCACCTGAATGGACAGTGCATCCAGAGATTGCGCGTGTCGATGCACCCGTCGTCGGTGCCGGTCGGGGGATCTCGAGCGCGGTCACGCCGACCGACCCATCGGCGTACGTGAGAATTGTCTCTTCGAAACCATCTTGGATTTGTGTCGTCGAAGACACGGGTTCCTCCCCCGACTTCAGTGCGTCGATGAGGTCGCCCGACTCCATTGACGCGATGAGAGCGTCCTGGGTGTCGACGTCCACGCCGTACTCCGTGAAGAAGCTTCGCACCTCCACTCTCTCCGCGGGCCTTCCACTCCCCTCTGTTCCCACGCCTTCCTCTGGTTACGCTCACACGCACTTCCGACTCCGACACTCTCCACTTATGCAGTGGCGCAGCCGGTCGCAGTGATAAAAGCGCTGGGCCGAGGCCCCCACGTGCCGCATCGCGGAGACGAGCGCGCTTGCCATCCGAACGATGGCGTGGGTCCGCTCTCGCTCAGAGGGCGGGAACCACGCTGATCTGGAGGTCGTAATGACTCTGACACTCATCGCACTGCGGGGCTACGCTGCACGGTACGACTTGCTGACGTCGGCCATACGGACCTGCCTTGCTGTTTTACGCCGCGTGGCAGCGTGCGGGTTTGGCGTAGGTCTCCAGCGTCGAACTGGGCTAGACGCCGACCAACTCCCCCTGATGTGTAGTCGTGAACCGGGCCAGCGTCGCCCGCAGCACCGCCACGCCTACTCCGCGGAGTCTTCCATGATGTGGAGCAAAGCGACGGCGATCTTGCCTGCGTCAAAGAGCGCCCGGACCCGATGCTCACACGACGTCTGTACTAGCCGCGGCCGGTAGACCATCTGCGCAGCGCCCTGGAGGACACTCTCGCGCCCGCTCTCCCCTCTTGACCACCTTGAGAGCTCCGGGGAGGCGATGCAGGGGCGGAGTCGACGCCCCACGGCTAGTCCCGAGCGAGCGGAGCCTCAGGCTTGCGAAAGCAACCTGAGCCGGAGCCGATTCTCGCTGAAGACGAGGAAAGCCACCGGATATCCGGTGGCTTTCCTTCTGACCTGGCATTCTGAGATACGAGAACAAAATCCTCGAGATACGCGAATACCCCTCGGTGGACCTAAGGGGATTCGAACCCCTGACCTCCTCGATGCGAACGAGGCGCGCTACCAACTGCGCCATAGGCCCTTGAACGACATCTACGCTATCACGACGGAGAAGCTGTTCGCGCCGCGAGCGGTCATCCGGCGGCGCGGCGCGAGAGCAGCTCGCGCACGTGCGCCTCGATCTCGGCGTCGTCGACGAAGCCCATCCGTGCGTACGGCGACGAGGCCGCGGGCAGCGCCACCGGCGCCTCGGGGGCCATCTGCTCCGCACGCTCGCGCAGGGCGGCGACGCGCGCGGCCTTGCGACGCTGTTCCTGTGCCTCCATCTGGGCCTGCGCAGCCTGCGCACGAGACCCGGGCACCGACACGAGCGGCTCCGGCAGCGGACGCGGTGTCCACGTCGCCCGCCCCTGGTCGTGCAGCTCGGGGGCGACGCGCGGGGCGGCCGGCGTGGCCACCACGTGCGTGGCGCGTGCGACTCGACCGGCGACAGCGGCCATGCGCTGCAGGGCGATGCCGGCGACGACGACGGCGGCGCCACCGATCCACAGCAGCGCCGAGCTCCCGGCAGCCAGGAGCTGCCACACGCCGAGGCCGGCGATGACGAGTCCGACGAGGAGGGTGCTGGTCGCGGCGACACGGACACGTCGACGTGCCCGTGCCCGTCGGATCACGGGATCGGCCCTGGTCGCCGCGAGTTGCTCACGAAGGGACTCGAGTTCGGCAGCCTCACGTTCGGACTGCACCCGCTTGGCCAGCTTCTGCTGGGCCAGCGCGGTGCGCGCGTTCAACTCGAAGCGCACTTCACCGGGAGTCTCGCTCGTCTCGGCGAGCACACGCAGGGCCTGGTTCAGTCGCACCGCGTTGCGTTCAGCGGCGTTGTATTGGAATCGCCCCCGCCAGGATGGCAGCAGATAGAGCATCCAGAGCAGCACGGCGACGAGCACGATCACTCCCCCGCTCAGCACCGGCCCGTCCATACCGACAACGCTAAGGGCTGGAAGCTGGCTGGGCCGTACAGTAAGGCGCGTGTCGCGGCGTGTCCGTCCGGATCAGGACCAGATGACCCTTTTCACTGCGAAATGCGGTCGGAGGGGGGCACCGTTGCGGCGTCGGGCGGCACCTGACCGCTGAGCCAGCGTGCGAGCACCCCTTGCGGCACATCTTCCTTCGTCAGGGCGAACGCATAGTGGTCGCGCCAGTCGCCGTCGATATGGATGTAACGACGACGCAGCCCCTCGTACCGGAACCCCAGCTTCTGCACGATGCGCAGACTCGCCGCGTTCTCCGGCCGGATGCAGATCTCCATGCGGTGCAGTCCGTACTCCGTGAAGCACGCGTCCGTGGCCATCGCCACCGCAGTCGGAGTGATCCCCCGGCCGGCGAACCGCTCGCTCACCCAGTACCCGATCGTGGCCGAGCACAGCGAGCCGCGGGACACTCCCCACACGTTGAGCTGTCCCGCGACCTCGCCGTCGTACTCCATGACGAACGGATAGCCCGAGCCGTCACGATACTGCTGGAGCAGGCGTCGGATGCTGAGCCTCATGTCGAACGACACCGAGCCGTAGGGGACGGTCGCCTCCCACGGCTGGAGCCACGACCTGTTGGCGAGCAGTTCATGCTGCAGCGGTCGCGCATCCTTCGCACGGACGAGCCGCAGTTCTATGGGTCCGTGTCGCATTCCCGTCGCCAGATCCATGCCGCACCGACGCCCGCAGAGTCGCCTAGAGGCGTTCCGCGAACTCCTTGAGCCAGGGACGCAGCTCGGGCCCGAGGTCATCGCGGTCCGCGGCGAGCTGCACGATCGCCTTGATGTAGTCGACGCGGTCGCCGGTGTCGTAACGGCGTCCGCCGAAGATGACGCCGACCACGCCGGGGCCGTCGGGATCGGTCGCGAGCACCTGCAGCGCGTCGGTGAGCTGGATCTCTCCGCCCTTGCCCGGCTCGGTGTGCTCGAGGATGTCGAAAACCGACGCCGGGAGCACGTAGCGGCCGATGATGGCCAGGTTGGACGGAGCGTCTTCCTGCGCGGGCTTCTCGACGAGACCGGTCACCCGGACGGCGTCGGACCCCTCGAGCGGCTCGACGGCGGCCGCACCGTACATGTGGATGTTCGCGGGGTCGACCTCCATGAGCGCGATCACGGCCGCGCCCGAACGCTCGTGCTCGGCGATCATGTCGGTGAGGAGCGGGTCGCGCTCGTCGATGAGGTCGTCTCCGAGGAGCACGGCGAAAGAGCTGTCGCCGACGTGGGTGCGCGCACGCAGGACCGCGTGACCGAGCCCCTTCGGCTCGCCCTGGCGGACGAAGTGGATGTCGGCGAGATCGCTCGACTTCATCACGCGCTCGAGACGACCGGTATCGCCCTTCTCCATGAGCTTCACCTCGAGCTCCGGCACGGAGTCGAAGTGGTTGGAGATGGCGTTCTTGTTGCGGCCGATGATGACGAGGATGTCGTCGATACCGGCGTTCGCCGCCTCTTCGACGACGTATTGGATCGCCGGCTTGTCGACGACGGGCAGCATCTCTTTGGGCATCGCCTTCGTCGCAGGGAGGAATCGCGTCCCCAGGCCTGCGGCGGGAATGACGGCTTTGATCTTGTGGTCAGCCATCTTGCCAGCCTAGTGGTGAGCGCCGACGTAGACTCGGAGCCATGTCGAACGACGTCGAACATGCGAAGCGTGCACTCCGCGCCGAACTCCGCGAACGACGCCAGCTCCTCTCCGGCACGCAGCGCGACGCCGCGGCCACGGCCATCGGCGAACGCCTCGACGCCCTGATCGACGAGCTCGGCGCCCGCTCCATCTCGTGCTTCCTGTCCACCACCACCGAGCCGGGCACCCGTGAATTCGTGACCAGGGCCGTGCGGCGCGGCATCCGCGTGCTCCTCCCCGTCACTCGCGCCGATGGGCTGCTGGACTGGGCCGTGGCGACCGACGACGACGAGGTCAGCGAGGGGCTGTTCGGTCTGCCCGAGCCCACGGGCGAGGTGCTGGGCCCGATCGCCGTCAACGACGTCGACCTCATGATTGTCCCCGCTGCCGCTGTCGATCGCACCGGGATGCGCATGGGCTGGGGACGCGGCTACTTCGACAAGACCATCGGCTCGATGGAGAAGCGCCCGCCCGTCTATGCCGTGATCTATGATTCCGAGGTACTCGACGAACTTCCGCGCGAGGTGCACGACCAGCCCGTGGATGGCGTCGTGACCCCGTCGCAGACCCTCACCCTGTCGCCGCGGCGACGCTGATCGCAAGGACCCCCATGCCCACCTACGCCTATGCCTGCACCTCGTGCGGACACAAGTTCGACGCCGTGCAGAGCTTCGCCGACGACGCTCTCACCGTGTGCCCCGAATGCGGTGGCGCGTTGCGCAAGCAGTACGGCTCGATCGGCGTGACCTTCAACGGCTCCGGCTTCTATCGCACGGACTCGCGCGCCAAATCCGGTGGATCGAAGGATGGTTCGGCATCATCGAAGACGGAATCGACGACGAGCGCCAAACCGGCGGCTGCGTCGACTCCGGCCTCTTCCTGAGGCCCCGATCTGTTGGGGGATCCCATGCTCAAAGGTTTCAAGGACTTCCTGCTCCGCGGCAACGTCATCGACCTGGCCGTCGCTGTCGTCATCGGTACGGCTTTCACCGCGATCGTCACGGCCGTCGTGAATAGCATCATCAACCCGCTCATCGCGCTCTTCCTGAAGGCGGATGCCGCCGGTCAGTTCGGCATCCCCGTGACGAACATCTACGGCGAGACCGTCACGTTCCCCATCGGCGAGCTGATCTCGGCGATCATCAGCTTCCTCGCCGTCGCCGCCGTCGTCTACTTCGTCTTCGTGCTGCCGATGAACACGTTCAAGGCCCGCGTCGAGGCCCGCAAGGGCACTCCGGCCGAGGAGCCCGAGGAGGAGCCGGCCGCCTCGACCGAGTCCGAGCTGCTCGTCGAGATCCGCGACCTGCTCAAGGCACAGCGCGGAGCCTGACCGCCTCCGCTCGCACCAGAGACGCACGGTCCTCTTCGGAGGGCCGTGCGTCTCTGGTTCCGCGGCCCCGAGAACCGACACGGTGTTCAACGACAGCAGCGCCCCGTCATCCGGCGCTTCAGTAGTGCGGCGGCACGTCCTGGATCAGTTGGTCGTCGTTCGGCCCTTTGCCGCCCTTCGGCCGTGACCGCGGAGGCATCGCGGCCGGGCCGGATTCCGGCTCGGGGTCGCTCCCCGGCACCGGGGTCAGGCGGGCACGCCGTGAACCGGTGACCCGCACCACGCGCTGGCGCGGCGTCGGGGTGTCGGACTCGTCAGTCATCGCGGGTGTCGGCGATGTCGATCGGCTGCGTGTCATTGTCCGCACGCGGCGTCGACTCCGAGATGCCGAGAACCGCGGCGATCCGCGTCGCGGCGGTCACGGGGTCGCTGTAGAGATCGAAGGCGTGCACACGCACATAGTGCCAGCCCAGACGACGCAGCACGTGCGGTCGCAGCCGCAGTGTCTCCCGCAGAGACTCGCCCCGCGTCTCCGGATCGGACTCGATCACGACCGCCTTGCCACCGTGCTGGGCCACCAGCGGCAGCAATCCGCGATAGTCGACGTCCACCGAGGCGCCCAGACGCCGCAGCTCCCGCGCGAGGGCGAGGGTGAGAGGATCGGCGAGGTCTTCCAGGCGCGCGTCTCGGCTGCGGGCGGCCAGTCCGCCGAGGATCGACATCAGCGTCGCCGCTCCATGCTCCAGGCGTCCGTCGTCGAAGGAGGAGGGACGGATCGAGGAGACGAGCACCATCGAGCGGCGCGCGCGCGTCATCCCGACAGTGAGGAGTCGCTCTCCGTCGGGAGTGGAGAGATCGCCGAAGTCGCTCAGCACCCGACCGTGCTTGGTGAGTCCGAAGCCGAGCGAGAAGATGACGCGGTCACGGCTCTCGGCGACCGACTCCTCGAGCGTCAGCACCGCGAACGGCTCGACCGTGTCGCGTCCGACGAAGTCCGCGACGTCGGAGCGCCCGGCAAAGGCCGAGGTGACGGCGGCGCGTACGCGCTCGGCATGGCGCGCGCTCGCGGTCACGACCATGAGCGATTCGGCAGGACGATGCACGGCGTGCTCGACCACCAGCGTCACGACCCTCGCTACTTCGGCGTCCGGACTCTCGACGGCGCCGGAGATCGGATCCGGTGTTCCCGTGCCGCCCTCCACGTAGTCGACCGTGAGGCTTCCGCGACCGAGATACGAGCCCGCCCAGGGAAGCGACACGATCTCGCCGCCGTAGAAGGCATCGTTGATGAGCTCCGCGAGGTCTTCGCCGCCCGCACGGTAGCTGCGGGTGAGCGTCATCACCGGCAGGAGCTCGGAGAGCCGCTCGAAGGCCGAGACGTCGTCGAACGGCACCTCGGCCTCCCACGACTCCTCCGGGTCCACCGCGATGCGGAACGGCGTGGGACGCTGCGTCACCGGGTCGCCGAACGCGACGATCTGGCGCGCGCGCCGGATCGCCGGGGCGGCCTCTGCGAGGTTGATCGCTGCGGCATCGACCAGGATCACCGTGTCGAACTCCACCGAGTCCGGAATCTCCGGCACCAGGTACGGCGACGAGATCCAGACCGGGGCGAGCACGTCGACGAGGGTGGGCGCGGCACTGACGACCTGCGCGGTCGTGGTCGCCGACTGCGTCAGCGCACGGCGCAGGTGCTGCGACTGCTGCGGCTCGTCGACGATCGCGATCCGCCACTGGTTGGCCAGCTGCCAGGCGAGCAGCGGTCCGGCCATGGCGGCGTGCGCCTCATCGACCAGCCGGAAGTCGCGTTCGAGCCGATCGACGACTGCGGTGTTCGCGCCGAGGAGGGCGCGGTTGTCCTGCAACGCGCGCTCGAGGAGGGACTGCCACCACGCGAACTCGAGTTCTTCCCCCACCTGGGATTCGGAGACATGGCGCACGGAGAGCTCGGCGAGCAGCGGCTCCAGCCCGAGCAGAGCGAGTCGGTCGCGCAGCTGGGCGCGTTCGACGAGGTTCTCGAAGACATCGGACTTGGCGGCCAGTCCCGCGAGCGTGCGCACGAGTCGCGCCACCGGGAGCGACGCCAACGGCTCGCGTCGTCCGAGTGCGGTGTCGAGCTCGGCGAGCTCGGCCTCCACCCGCTGCCAGGCCACGTACACGTCGGCGAGACCGAGGGGGATCTCGGGCGCGACGCCCGCCTCGACGCACCGCTGCCACTGCGTGCGCTGCGCCTGGATGCGCAGCAGCGCCTCGTGCATCTCCGTGACGTGCACGCCCGGACGGACGTACTCCTTCGCGAGACGCCGCAGCCGACGTCTGTTCGCCCCGGACAGCCCCGGCGCGTCGCGGCGCGAACCGTGGGCCTGGATGAGCTCGCCCAGCGGCCGCTCGAACACCGTCGGGCTGAATCGGTCCAGCGAGTCGCGGATCCCCTGCAGCAGACGCAGGTACTCACCCAGTTCGTCGATGGTCGAGAACGGCCGCATGTGGGTCTGGGCGATCAGCTCGTAGCCGCGCTCGAGAAGGGCGGGAACGCTGTTCGCGTGCAGTCGACCGGCGAGCTCGTGGGCGGCACGAGCGGCCTCGGTGCTGGAGAAGGTGACGCCGTACCACGGCGAGTCGTTCGGTCCGAAGCGGAACTCGCCGAGACGGGCCGCCTGGGCGAGCGCCTCGGCGGCCTCGGTGCGATCGGCGGCGAGTCGACGCAGGGCATCGGGGCCGAGTCGGGCAGTGGTCGACGGCGGCACGGGCAGCGACGCCAGCCGTGTCAGCTGACGGGTGGCGTCGAGCACCGAGGCGTCCAGTCCGGCGACGGGTGCGCTGAGCGCCTGACGGTAGTCGCGCAGGACGGTCCGCAGACGCACGAGTGCATCGTCGACCTCGCTGACCTTGGGCGCCGTGGCCTTCTCATTGCGTCCGATGGCCCTGACCAGATCGCGCCGCACGCTCGCCGGCGAGATCGCCAGGCTGTCGAGGCCGATCCCGGCGAGTCGGTGACGCACCCCGTCCAAGGTGGAGCGCCGCGCGGAGACGACGAGCACGCGCTTGCCGCCGCGCACCAGTTCACCCAGCGCATTGATCACGGTCTGGGTCCCCCCGGTTCCGGGAAGGGTCGCGACGGTGAGGGAATGCCCTGCCGCGATACGGGCCAGCACTGCTTCCTGCTCCGCGTCCGCATCCAGGAGGAGGTTGTCCGAGGCCGGTGCGCGATCATCCGGGCCGATGTGATGCGGGATGGCTCGCGGAGCGGTGACGCGCTCGCGGTCTCCCACGTGACCGGCCAGGGCGTTCAGCACCGGATGATCGAGGCTGCCCCCGTCCCGGGACATCAGTCCTGACACATCGGCGAACGTCGAGACCACCAGACGCGGTTCGACCGAGAACGTGTCGATCGAACGCGTCATCGCGCGCAGACTGTCGATCACGGGTTGGGGCTTGAAGATGCCGCCGTCGTAGGCCAACGCGGCGAGCGCGGTGGCATCGATCGTGAGGCCGAAGTGATCGCGAGCGATCCGCACGAGTTCGGGATTCACCTCGAAGGTGCCCTGCAGCTTCAACTCGAAATCGGAGTGGTGGCGGCGGATCGCCAACGGACGCAGCAGCACGGGGGCCGCGAAACCCGCTCCCCCGATGCGCCACCGGGCGACTCCGACGGCGAGGTGCACGGCTTCGATCCCGCGGACGGTACGGAGCTCGGTGTTCTTCGCGGTGATGCGCTCCGCGGCGAGTCGAGCGGTCCGCAGCCCGACCTCGTCGCGGAAGAGATTCGAGAGGAGAGTCGACTTGCCGGTGATGAACTGCGGCAAGCTCCCCGGGTGCGCCTTGGAGATGTCGATGCCCGACTCCGGGCTGTCACGGAAGCTCACGAGCGGCGAAGGGCCACCGAGATCGGCTGCCTCGGCCCTCAGACGCGTCCGCTCGGCCTCTGCGGCGTGTGCGATGTCGAGGCCTGTCGTGGTTCCGTGCAGATCGCTGATCGACACAGCAGCATCCACCGCTGTGTCGTCCGCAGACTTGTCTTCACGTCGCCACACACTGACACCCTAGGCGTGCGACCTGCGGAGACGGGGTATCCCAGGCGGGTTTCCGCCGAATTTCCGGCGATTCTGCGCTACGTAGGGGGTGGCGCACTTCTCCTGCCCGATGTGAACCCGGGTCGCGTTCTCCACTCGGAACGTCAAGCATGCGGTTCCGCGTCGAGCCGAGCGGACAGGATGGGGGCATGACGTTCCGCTACGACTTCGCCCCGACGCCGTTCGGGGATGCTCTCGCGGTGTTCTCCGACGAGGGCATCGTGCGATTCGACCTCTCCGAGTCCGAAGACCCGCGCGTGCCCTGGCTGCTCGAAGGCGTGTCCCATCAGTTGAGAGCAGTGCCAGAGCCCGACCCCGGAGCCGCCGACGAACTCGCTCATCTCCTGTCCGACTACTTCGACGGCGAGCCGGTGCGTTTCGACAGGCACATCCGCCTCGACTGGCGGCTCGTCGACGGGTTCGCCCTCGCCGCGCTGCAGACCATCTGCAGCATCGAGTGGGGCCAGACCATGAGCTACGGGGAGGTGGCGATCCTCGCGGGTCACCCCGGGGCTGCGCGCGCCGTCGGCACCGCGTGCCGCATCACCCCCTTCTCGATCATCGTGCCGGTGCATCGGGTGGTGCGCTCCGACGGCAGCGCAGGGCAGTACGGAGCGCACCCCGAGCGCAAGCGGTTCCTGCTCGACCTCGAGGCGCACTGAGGTCGGCAGGCCACGTCGTGGACCCGGCGAGTAGGCCGCCGGGTCCACACGCTTCCCCTGGGAGCCGATGGATCCGACGCCGTCCGCGACGACGACGGTGACGATGACACGGGTGATATCGTCGACGCTACGAAACGGGGAACAGCGTCACCCCGGAAGTAGGTAGTCGTGTCCTCACCCGTCACCCGCGAATCCGAGGCGGATCTCGTCGCGAACGCCGTGCGCGAGCTCGCCAGGCGGACGCGCTTCCCCGTCGCGTTCGGCGGTCTCATCGAAGAAGGCGTCGTGAGCGTCACGAGCATCGTCGGTGCGCGCACGCGGTCGCTGGACGGGCTCCGGGTGCGACCCGAGCGCGGGCTCGGCGGGCGGGCCATGATGGAGCTCCGCCCCCGGATGACGAGCGACTACGGGTCGTCACAGCAGATCACGCACGACTACGACGTGTTCGTCCTCGGCGAGGGCCTGCGCACCCTCCTCGCGCTGCCGATCGTGGTCCACGGCCGTTCCCGCGGAGTGCTGTACGCCGGCGGATGGGATGAGGAGCGGGTAGGCGGTGTGACCACGGCACCCGCCATGCAGGTCGCGCAGGCCGTCGCCGATGAGCTGCGCATCCGCGACGAGGTGCAGCGCCGTCTGCAGGAGACCACGCGCGGCGACGAGGTCGTGGCGCCGGCACAGCGCGAGGAGCTGAGGCAGAGCTTCGCAGAGCTGCGGAGCATCGCCGCCTCCGTGGAAGACGCGGATGTCCGCGACCGGATCGCGCAGGTCGAACGACGACTCATGACCCTCGCCGGTGACGTCGCATCACCCGCGACGAGCCCCATCCCCACCGTCCACCTGTCTCCGCGAGAGACCGATGTGCTCGCATGCGCGGCTCTCGGTTCGACGAATGCCGAGATCGCCGCGCAGCTCGGTCTGCGCGAGGGGACCGTCAAGGCCTACCTCGGCACGGCGATGTCGAAACTCGACGCCTCGACTCGTCATGCCGCCGTGGCGAGGGCTCGCCGCGCCGGACTTCTCCCCTGACCACACAGAATTGATTTATTGCGTATTGCGCGTCACATTACCGCGGCTCGCTATTCGCAACTTGTCGCATTTCCTCGGAGCGAGTAAAGTCGCGATCATGGCGAGAAGAATTGTGCATCAGCTGGTCGACGACATCGATGGCAGCGTCCTGGAAGTGGGCGAAGGCGAGACGGTGCATTTCTCGCTCAACGGCACGGCATACGAGATCGATCTGAATGCCGCGCATGCGGATGAATTGCGTTCGGCGTTGGCGCCTTATGTGGCAGCAGGCCGAAAGGCCGGCTCGTCGACTTCTCCGCGCGCGACATCGACTCGCAAGCGACCTGCACGAAACCCTGAGGTCGCGGCCATCCGCGCGTGGGCGAACGAGAACGGACACAAGCTCTCCGAGCGTGGCCGCATTCCCGCGCAGATCGTCGACGCGTACAACGCGGCGCACTGATCGCAGACCGAGATCGTCGAGTTCCCCTGCTGAAGCGGGGGAACTTTACGCCCCTTCTTGCACCCAGGCTTCGTCGCGGAGCGTGATCTCCTCCGTCATATCCGTGAGGAATCGGATCACGGTTTCCCTTTCAGCGGGAGTGAGACGGGCGGCAGAATAGAAGCGCTTCGCCTGCTGACGACCGACCGTCTCCATGGCTGCATGTCGCGTCTCCGCGGTGATGGTGATCTCCAGTGCCCTGCGGTCGGTGGGGTGAGGGGCACGCGTGATGTGGCCTCCCTGCTCCAGACGATCGAGGAGCTTCGTGGTCGCCGCAGTCGAGACACCGAGGTGGTGCGCGATTCCCCCCGGCGTCGCCACCAGGTTCCGGTTCGCGCACACGATCAGATAGTGCAACGCACGCATGTCCGTCTCATTCAGACGCATGTATCGACGTGACGCCTGGGACAGCGCCTGCTCGGCTTCGCGCAGTCCGGCGAGCGACTCCATCACCCGGGCGATCTGCTTCAACTCCTCCGGCGGAACACCGCTGCGATCGATCAGGACGCTGCGGGGATCACTTGCCTCGACGTCGTAGATCGCCGAGTGGACGAGCCCGTCAGGCGTATCCGCGGACGTTCGCGATCCGCCGTCGCCGACGGGGAGCGAATCCTGCGCGCCCGCGTGCGGGCTGGTGCCGGGCTCCGTGGTCATGCGATCATGTTACACACCAACAGTTTCATGCTAAGTTGACTACTCACCAAGTTAGCTAAATATGAACGCTCGAGATCTGGGAGATGCCATGGACGACGTGACCCTCCTCGCCGAAGACGGGACCGCTCTCGGCACGCTCCCGAAGAGCGAAGTCCACACGAGAGACACTCCCCTGCATCTCGCCTTCTCCTGCTATGTCCTCGACAGGGAGGGGCGGCTGCTCCTCACTCGTCGAGCGCTCGCGAAGAAGACGTGGCCGGGCGTCTGGACGAACAGCTTCTGCGGTCATCCACGACCGGACGAGACGATGGACGAGGCCGTGCGCCGACATGGCGTCGGCGAGCTCGGCATCCACCTCACCGAGATCCGCATGGCACTCCCCGACTACCGCTATCGCGCGGTGGATGCGAGTGGCATCGTCGAGAACGAGATCTGCCCCGTGCACGTCACGATCCTCGACGGCGACCCGGCCGCCAATCCCGATGAGGTGTCGGAATGGATCTGGGTCGAAGTCGATTCGCTGATCGAGGCTGTCACGCATGCACCCTTCGCGTTCAGCCCCTGGCTCGTGGAGCAGCTGCCGCAGCTGCGACAACTCGGCGAGGTGTGACGCATGAGCGTGACGACGACCGAGGAATCGCTCGCGACGCGGATCGAGGAGGCGCTGCGTCATCGATTCTCCGAGAGGAGCGCCGCCGCAGAGCGGTACGGGAACGAGTTCGTGGGGCTGTGGCGGGCCGCGGAGGAGCACGCCCTCGGCGGAAAGCTCATCCGCCCCCGGCTCCTCCTGGATCTGACGCACGCGTTGGCCCCCGCTCCCCTGACCGCCGATGAGACGCGCACGGCCATCGATGTCGCAGCCCATGTCGAGCTTCTCCACTTCGCCTTCCTGCTGCACGACGATGTCATCGACGGCGATCTGATGCGACGACGGCGTCCCAATCTGATCGGTGCGCTCGTCGCCGAGCACGCGGCGCGACCGACCGAAGCCGCCCTGCACTGGGCCCGATCGAGCGCGATCCTGCTCGGAGACCTGCTCCTGTCTTCGGCGGTGCTGGGCTTCGCCCGAGCGGACGTCATGCCCGAAGCCCGCGATCGTCTGCTCGGCCTGCTCGAACAGACCATCTTCGAGACGGTGGCCGGCGAGCACGCCGACGTCGCCCTCAGCGACGGCATCATCGCCCCCGATCTGCGCACGATCCTCTCCACGAGCGCGTACAAGACGTCGACATACTCCTTCGTGCTCCCGCTGCGCGCTGCAGCGGTGCTCGCCGACTCGTCGACTGCGACCGAGGAGTATCTCGCCATGATCGGGTTGCACCTCGGCCTCGCCTATCAGCTGCAGGATGACCTGCTCTCCGTGTTCGGAGACCCGGAAGAGCACGGCAAGGACCCGTTCTCGGATCTACGCGAAGGCAAGGAGACCGCGATCATCGCCTACGCCCGCATGACGAGCCAGTGGGACGACATCGAACTGCACTTCGGAAGACCGGATCTCAGCCCGACCGACGGTGCCGCTGCCCGTGATCGACTGCGCGAGTGCGGCTCGGAGACATTCGTCCGAGGCTTGGTGCAGGAGCATCTCGATGCCACGGACGCCGCACTCCTCGAAGCGGAAGCCGATGGTCTGCCCCCGGCGGCCGGACAGGTACTGCGAACCCTCGCCTCCCGAGTCGGAAGTCGCAGCCGATGAACGCGGACGCGGCCGATCGTCGGGACAGCACCGCCCTCCGGCGCTTCAACCGCACGGCGGAGATCGCGACAACCGATGTCATCCGCAGCTATTCGACGTCGTTCGGACTCGCGACCCGTCTTCTCGGACGCCGTCATCGCCAGCACGTCCGAAACATCTACGCGATGGTGCGCATCGCCGATGAGATCGTCGACGGCGTCGCCGCCGAAGCTGGTCTGGACGTGACCGCGCAATCCGCCGCGCTCGACTCCTACATCGCGGAGACGCATCGTTCGATGCGCAGCGGCTACAGCAGCGATCTCATCCTGCATGCGTTCGCGCGGACCGCGCGCGAGTGCGGGATCGGCGAGGACCTGACGCAGCCGTTCTTCGACTCGATGCGCGCAGACATCGACGAAGACGCCGGCTTCGCCGCCTATGACGTCGAAGCCCACGCGGCGTACGTCTACGGCTCCGCCGAAGTCGTCGGTCTCATGTGCCTGCAGGTGTTCCTCCGGAATACCGAACGCGCGCCCGAAGACCTCGCGACGCTGCGGCACGGCGCCCGTCAGCTCGGTGCGGCCTTCCAGAACGTGAACTTCCTGCGCGACCTCGCCGATGACACCGACCGCCTGCACCGCGGCTACCTCGGCGGCGCTGCGCGTCTGACCGATGCCGACCGGGACGCATGGGTGCAGACCGTGTTCCGGCAACTGGCCGACGCGCGTGACGCTATCCCCCTGCTGCCGAAGGACGCCCGCGCGGCGGTGCGCAGCGCCCTGGCTCTGTTCGCCGCTCTGACCCGCCGTGTGGCACAGACCCCCGCCGACGTCCTCTACCGACGCCGGGTACGCGTTCCGGATCCGATCAAAGCCGCTCTCGCCGCTCGGTCCGTGCTCGTCACAGCGATGGAGCGGGACCGATGAGCCGGGTTGTGGTGATCGGTGCCGGAGTCGCCGGTCTCGCGACCGCGGGACTGCTCGCCCGGGACGGGCACGAGGTCGTGATCCTCGAGAAGAACGATCGCGTCGGCGGCCGCGCCGGGACGATCGAACGCGACGGCTTCCGTTTCGACTCCGGGCCGTCCTGGTATCTGATGCCCGAGGTCTTCGACCACTTCTTCGAGATGATGGGCACCACGACCGATGCGCAGCTCGATCTCATCCCCCTCGATCCGGGATACCGGGTGTTCCGCGACCCGGATGCGGTCGGTGGCGGATCCGGTCCCGTGACCGTCCCCGCAGGACGCGATCAGGTCACTGGACTCTTCGAAGCACTGGAGCCCGGCTCCACGGCGACGCTGGACGCCTACCTCGACTCCGCGCAGCATGCGGGAGCGATGGCGCAGAAGTACTTCCTCTACAACCCCTTCACGCGCATGCGTTCGCTCCTCGCCCCCGAGGTCCTCCGAGCACTGCCGCGCCTCTCCGCCCTGCTCGGAACACGCCTGCAGTCCTTCGCGGCCCGGCGCTTCACGCACCCCGTGGTCCGACAGATCCTGGGCTATCCCGCGGTGTTCCTCGGCACCGACCCGCGAAGCGCGCCGGCGATGTACCACCTGATGAGCGCCCTCGATCTCGACCAGGGAGTCAGCTATCCGCAGGGCGGCTTCTGGCGGGTGATCGAGCGGATCGAGGCGCTGGCGCGCGACGCGGGGGTCCGCATCGAGACCGGGGCGGAGGTCACCGGAATCCGCACCCAGGACGGCGGCGACGGTACCCACGTGACCGGCGTGGGCTGGGTCGACGCCTCCGGCTCCACGCACACGGAGAGCGCCGATGTGGTGGTCTCGGCGGCCGATCTGCACCACACCGAGACGGCGCTGCTTCCCCCCTCGCTGCAGACCTACCCCGAGTCGTGGTGGGCACGGCGCACCAGCGGACCGGGCGGCATCCTCGTGATGCTCGGGGTTCGCGGCACACTCCCCGAGCTGCCGCACCACTCCCTGTTCTTCACCGACGACTGGGACGCGAACTTCGACGCGATCTTCGGTGCCACGCCGACCGTTCCCGAGCCGGCATCGATCTACGTGTGCCGGCCGAGCGCAACGGATCCCGACGTGGCCCCTGCCGGCAGCGAGAACCTGTTCGTGCTGATCCCGGTCCCGGCGGACGTCGATCTCGGACACGGCGGACCCGACGGAGCGGGATCGCCCGAGATCGAGCGCGCCGCGGATGCGGCAATCGATCAGATCTCGGCGTGGGCGGGGATCCCCGACCTCCGCGAACGCATCGTCGTGCGCGAGACGACCGGTCCCGCAGACTTCCGCGACGACTATCACTCCTGGCGCGGAGGAATGCTGGGGCCGGCGCACATCCTCTCGCAGAGCGCGATGTTCCGCGCGCAGAACACTTCTCGGCGCGTGCAGGGCCTCTTCTACGCCGGGGCCACCACCGCGCCCGGCGTCGGTGTCCCGATGTGCCTGATCAGTGCGGAGATCGTCCTCAAGCGCGTCCGCGGCGACCACTCCCCCGGCCCGCTCCCCGTTCCCGGCTCTTCCGCTGCCATGACGGAGGCGCCCTGATGGGCGTCGTGTATCTGGCGGCCCTCCTCCTGTCGCTGAGCTGCATGCTGCTGCTGGATTGGCGGTTCCGCCTCTTCTTCTGGCGCGACGCGGTGTCGGCCGCGGTCGTCACGGCCGTCGGCCTCGTCTTCTTCGTGCTCTGGGACGTGGCGGGCATCGCCAACGGGATCTTCTTCCGGGGCGAGGGCGCGATCGCGTCGGGTCTGCTCCTGGCCCCCGAGCTTCCCATCGAGGAACCCGTGTTCCTGGTGTTCCTCGTGGTGTGCACCATGGTGATCTACACCGGATCCGCCCGGGTCATCTCCCGACGCCGAGCGCGGCGGCGCGACGAGGCGGAGGCATCATGACCTACCTCCAGCTCTCCGCCTGCTTCGTGGCTGTCGCCACGTTGGGCGGAATCGGGCTCGCGCTCGCCTCCCGCACGCGCGGCCCGCGCCCGCTCGCCGTGCTGCTGACCGTGGTCGTGCTGTTCGTGCTCACCGCGGCGTTCGATACCGCGATGATCGCGAGCGGCCTGTTCCACTATGCGCAGGACCCGCTGCTCGGCGTGCACGTCGGCCTGGCTCCGATCGAGGACTTCGCCTATCCGCTCGCGGGGGCGCTGCTCCTCCCGGCCCTGTGGACCGCGATGCGTGCCCGGCGGCGGGCGCAGGATCGTCGACCGATCGATGAGGAGACTTCACGATGAGCACCGCCGCAGCTCCGCCGAGCAGCATCGGACGAGACATCGCCCAGATCATCCTGTCGTCGCGTCCGATCAGCTGGATCAACACCGCCTTCCCCTTCGCCGCCGCCTACCTCCTCAGCACCCGCGAGATCGATCTGACATTCGTGATCGGCACGCTGTACTTCCTGATCCCCTACAACCTCGCGATGTACGGGATCAACGATGTCTTCGACTACGCCTCCGATCTGGCGAACCCGCGCAAGGGCGGCATCGAAGGGGCTCTCCTCGCCCCTCGCATCCATCGAGCGACGCTGTGGACGGCCGCGGCGACCAACATCCCTTTCCTGGTCTACCTCGTCGTGGTGGGAAACCCGGCGTCGTGGCTCTGGCTGACGGTCAGCGTGTTCGCGGTCATCGCCTACTCCGCGCCTGTCCTCCGATTCAAGGAGCGCCCGTTCCTGGATTCCGTCACCTCCAGTACGCACTTCGTGAGCCCCGCCATCGTCGGGCTCGCCCTGGCCGAGGCGCCCGTGACCGTCGGCGCGGCGATCACGCTCGGCGCCTTCTTCCTGTGGGGCATGGCCGCCCACGCCTTCGGAGCCGTGCAGGACATCGGCCCTGACCGGGAAGCCGGGATCTCGTCTATCGCGACGGTCATCGGCGCACGCGCGACGGTGCGACTGTCGGTGTCGCTGTGGGTGATCGCGGGGGCGGCGATGCTGCTGACCCCCTGGCCGGGCACGCTCGCCGCCGCCCTCGCGCTGCCCTACATCGTCAACGCGGCGCCGTGGTGGAACGTGACCGACGAGACCTCCGCCTCCACGAACCGCGCCTGGCGACGTTTCATCGCCCTGAACTACTTCGCCGGCTTCCTCGCGACGATGATCCTCATCCTCGCCTGGATCTCCTGACCCCCAGCTCCGCCCGAAAGGAACCCGATGTCCCGCCCCGATGCCACGCCGACTTCGCCCGCGAGGGAGCGTTCACGACGACACTCCTGGGTGCGGATCTTCCTCCCCGTGGCGCTGATCCTCGTCTGGCTGGTGGGTGCCTCACTCGGAGGGCCCCTGTTCGGCAAGGTCGACGAGGTGTCCTCCAACGAGCAGACGACCTACCTCCCCGAATCGGCGGATGCCACCCAGGTGCAGAAGCTTCTCGGGGAGTTCAACGACAGCGACTCCATCCCGGCGATCGCCGTGTTCACGTCCGACGACGCGCTCACGGCGTCGGAGATCGACGCGATCTCCGACGCCGTCGCGAATGCGCCGAAGGTGGAAGGCGTCGGCGACGAGGTCTCTCCGGCGCTCCCCTCCGATGACGGGCAGGCGGTGCAGGCGTTCATCCCGATCGACGCCGATGCCGAGCTCGCGGACGTGACGACGGCTCTCGGCGAGGAACTGCGCGATGCGGTCCCCGACGGGGTCACCGTGTACATCACAGGACCCGCCGGCTTCAGCGCCGACCTGGTGGCCGGTTTCGCCGGCATCGACGGGCTGCTCCTCGGCGTCGCCCTCCTCGCGGTCCTCGTCATCCTGGTGCTGGTCTACCGATCGTTCCTCCTGCCACTCGTCGTGCTGTCGACGAGCCTGTTCGCCCTCTGCGTCGCTCTGCTCGTGGTGTGGTGGCTGGCGAAGTTCGAGGTGCTGCTGCTCAGCGGTCAGACACAGGGGATCCTCTTCATCCTCGTGATCGGCGCCGCCACCGATTACGCGCTGCTGTTCGTCGCGCGTTTCCGAGAGGAACTGCGCATCGCGCAGGACAAGGGAACGGCGGTCATGGCGGCATGGAAGGGCTCGGTCGAACCGATCGTCGCGTCGGGCGGCACCGTGATCGCCGGACTCCTCTGTCTGCTGCTCAGCGATCTGAAGTCGAACAGCACCCTGGGGCCGGTCGCGGCGATCGGCATCGTGTTCGCGATGCTCTCGGCTCTCACCCTGTTGCCGTCGCTGCTGCTGCTCTTCGGCCGCGCGGTGTTCTGGCCGCGACGCCCCCGCTTCGAACCGGAGGTCGTCGCCGCCGAGCACGGCATGCGCACGACGGGCCTGTGGGCACGTCTCGCCGGCCTCATCAAGCGCCGCCCACGGGTGATCTGGATCGTGACGACGCTCGTGCTCCTGGCCGGGGCGGCGGGCATCACCCAGCTCGACGCCGATGGCGTGCCGCAGTCCGACCTGGTGCTCGGCGCCTCGGAGGCCCGTGACGGACAGGTCGCGCTCGGCGAGCACTTCCCCGGTGGATCCGGAAGCCCCGTCTACGTGGTGGTGAAGGAGGATCGGCTGCAGGATGCGGCTGACGTCCTGCTCGCGAACGACGGTGTCGACGGGGTCTCCGTGACGGCCGCCGACTCGCCCAGCGGCAGCGCCCCCGTCACCGAGGACGGCATCTCGGCGATCGGAGCACCCGGCACGCCCGCACCCGAGCCGACGACGGTCGACGGAGAGGTGCTCCTGCAGGGCACCCTGACCGATGCCGCCGACTCCGCCGCCGCCGCGTCGACCGTGCGCGAGCTGCGTGGCGAACTCGACGGCATGGGCGCGCTCGTGGGCGGTGTCACGGCCACGGCGATCGACACGAACGATGCATCGATCCACGACCGGAACCTCATCATCCCGGTGATCCTCGTGGTGATCATGTTCATCCTGATGCTGCTGCTGCGGTCGATCCTCGCACCGGTGCTGCTGATCCTCACGACGGTGCTGTCCTTCGGCACGGCGATGGGGGTCTCCGCCCTCGTCTTCAACGGGATCTTCGCGTTCCCTGGCGCCGACCCCGCGGTTCCGCTCTTCGGGTTCGTGTTCCTCGTCGCGCTCGGCATCGACTACAACATCTTCCTCATGACGCGCGTCCGTGAGGAATCGAAGGCGCACGGGACTCGGGAGGGCATCCTGCGTGGGCTCTCGATCACGGGCGGGGTGATCACCTCGGCGGGTCTCGTCCTCGCCGCGACCTTCGCCGCACTGTCGGTGATCCCGATCCTCTTCCTCGTGCAGCTGGCCTTCATCGTGGCCTTCGGCGTGCTCCTCGACACCTTCGTCGTCCGCTCGCTGCTGGTTCCCGCCCTGACCTACGACATCGGCAAAGCCATCTGGTGGCCGTCGAAGCTGTGGCGGCGCGGAGAGGACTGAGACGTGGCGGCGTGCATCCGGTCGCTTAGACTGGGTGCACGCCCTCGTAGCTCAGGGGATAGAGCAGCCCTCTCCTAAAGGGCAGGTCGCAGGTTCGAATCCTGTCGCGGGCACGACGTCGAAGAGGGGCCATCCGAAGGGTGGCCCCTCTTCGACGTCTCAGGCGGCGAGCGCCAGGTAGGGCTCCCACCGTGGATCGCTGCGTTCGGTCCCCCGCACCGTCCAGGCGGTGCCGTGCGGAGGACGCGGAGTGAAGCGCAACTGCCAGCGCATCTCCTGCGGTGTGCGATCGCTCTTGACGTTGTTGCAGCGGAGGCAGCAGGCGACGAGGTTCTCCCAGGAGTCCGCTCCCCCGCGCGAACGCGGCAGCACGTGATCGATCGTCGACGCCGCCTTGCCGCAGTAACCGCAGCGGTGGTTGTCGCGGCGCAGCACACCGCGACGCGTGACCGGCACGCGCCTGCTCGTCGGAACCCGCACATAACGCGCCAGGATGATGACCGCCGGGCGATCGTAGACGCCGTGGGTGCCCCAGACGGGGTCTTCCTCCACGCGTTCGATCACGGTCGCCTTGTCGTTCATCACCAGCACCAGGGCTCGTTTGAACGACACGATCGCGAGCGGTTCGTATCCGGCATTCAGGACCAGTGTGCGCATTCGTCATCCTCTCGATCCGCCGGGACGGCTTCCCGGCACTCTCGACTCACACGAGGTCGTGCAGGAGGCAGATCGAACGCGGGGACGAAAAAAGGCGCCGTCTAAAGACAGCGCCTTTCGCGCACGGCAACGCCGTGGCATCCCTGCGGGCTATGCAGAAGGACGTGACGACCGAGGGCATCCATGGTTCGGATGGTCGGTATTCGCTCCATCAGCCTCTCCCACCTGTACGACAACGGGATCAGGCTAACCCATCCCCCTGGGTGCAGGGCGAAACGGCGGATGAATGGAAGGAGGCGTGTCCGGAAATCAGCCGGCGTTGACGGAGAGCCAGGACATCGGCTCGACGAGTCCGCCGTTGATCCAGACCTCGAAGTGGAGGTGGTTCGCGGTCGAGCGACCGGTGCTGCCGACGTAGCCGATCAGCTGTCCGGCGGAGACCGTCTGGCCGACCTGTACCTGACGCGAACCGTAGAGCATGTGGCCGTACGTGGTCTGCAGACGCTGACCACCCACGACGCTGTCGAGCATCACGGCCACGCCGTAGCCGCCGATGCTCTCGGCGGAGGCGCGGACCACACCGGCGGCAGCCGCATAGATCGGGGTGCCGGCCGGGGCGAGCATGTCGGCACCGTTGTGCCCACCGCCCACGGTACGGCTGACGTTCCACGATCCCATCGGAAGCGGATAGCGCACCTCACCCGATCCCGGCGACGTGAGCGCGTAGCCCGCGGTGTTGAAGCGGGAGGAAGTCGATGCGGTGGAAGCGGCAGCGGCAGCGGCACGGGCGGCAGCAGCCTCTTCTGCCTTCTTCTTCGCGATCTCCTCGGGAGTCGTCGCACTGAACGTGCCGCGAGCGAGCGGCGCCGCGGTGGCCTGGGAGGCGACGACGAGCGACTGTGCGTCGACGGCAGCAAGCTGCTGCACGGTCGTCGGCGCAGCCTCGCTCGGCTTCGACGAGGCGAAAGCGGGCAGGGCGATGCCGGCGACGAGTGCGCCGACGGCCCCGAAGATGGCGATGGATCGGAGTGGCTTGACGGCCTTGCGAGCACTCACCCTCGCGCCGGTGCGGCGGGCGGGTACGCGGTCTTCAGATGTCTTCTTCGCGGGCGGTTCGATGTCTGCGGCCAAAACTTGGTCCTCCTGGGCCCTCACGCTGTTCGGGTCAGCGCTGGCTCGTCGGCACTCTGCTCTCGTGGCACGAATGTAGCTCGGGTACTTTGTGCGTTCCTGCCGTGAAGACGACGAGCCTGGAAGGCGATCTTCGCGGGTTCATCTCCAGCGGGCTTCTTCGCTGGCGACTTGACCGAGGTTACCGGAAGATAACGATCATGTCACCCTGGGAAACTGGCAATCCTCGCAGAAGCCCGCGACGCCCCGTCTCCGTGGCGGTGTCGCACCCGGTTTCCGCGCGGGATCAGGCCGGTTCGCCCACCAGGAAGATGTGCGATGCCAGCTCCACCGGGAGCTCGAGGCCGTCTTCCTTGCCGTCCATCTGGATGAGCACGTAACCCTCGCTGAAGCGGAAGTCGCCGTGCGCTCCGGGAACGACTCCCGCATCGCGCAGCTGCTCGAGAAGCTCGGGATCGACCTGCGCGGGCTCGGCGAGACGACGGACCGTGCCCTCGACCGGTTCCCCCGCCGCATTGAGACGCTGGACGAGACCGATGACCCCCTCGTCGAAGGTGCGCGCCGGCACGTCGCCGAGCTGGTCGAGACCGGGGATCGGGTTGCCGTACGGCGATTCCGTCGGGTGTCCGAGCAGCTCTACCAGGCGACGTTCCACCTGCTCGCTCATCACGTGCTCCCACCGGCAGGCCTCTTCATGCACGAACGCCCAGTCGAGTCCGATCACATCGGAGAGCAGACGCTCGGCGAGACGGTGCTTGCGCATCACGTCGACCGCCTTGCGACGGCCGGCGTCGGTGAGCTCGAGCGTGCGGTCTTCCGAGACGATGACGAGCCCGTCGCGCTCCATCCGACCGACGGTCTGCGACACGGTCGGCCCCGAGTGGCCGAGGCGCTCGGAGATGCGCGCGCGCAGCGGCACGATGTTCTCCTCCTCGAGTTCGAGGATGGTGCGGAGGTACATCTCCGTGGTGTCGATCAGGTCGGTCATGTGCAGGCCCTCCGAGGTTCTTAGGCAAGCCTACATTCCCGGACCGACATCGGACTCGCTGCGGTCCGGAGACATGCCGGGCGCCCCCTAGAATCGACGCATGGCGATCGAGATTCCCCGTGACCTCCTGCCCATCGACGGCCGCTTCGGCTGCGGTCCCTCGAAGGTGCGCCCTGCGCAGCTCGAGGCACTGGTCACGTCGGGAGCCTCGATCCTGGGGACATCCCATCGACAGGCGCCCGTGAAGAACCTCGTCGGCAGCATTCGCGAGCAGCTCGCCGCTCTGTTCCGCATTCCCGAGGGATACGAGATCATCCTGGGCAACGGCGGATCGACGGCCTTCTGGGACGCTGCGGCCTTCGGCCTCATCGAGCAGCGCAGCCAGAACCTCGTCTTCGGCGAGTTCGGCGGGAAGTTCGCCGCTTCCGCAGGCGCCCCCTGGCTCGAGGCGCCCGATGTGCGCAAGGCCGAGCCCGGTTCGCTCACCGTCGCCGAGGTCGTGGAGGGCGTGGATGTGTACGCCTGGCCGCACAACGAGACCTCGACCGGCGTCGCCGCTCCGGTCCAGCGCATCGCCGCCGACGGCGCCCTGACCGTCATCGATGCGACGAGTGCCGCGGGAGGCATCGACTTCGACGCCGCTCAGGCCGACGTGTACTACTTCGCGCCGCAGAAGAACCTCGGCTCCGACGGCGGCCTGTGGTTCGCCGCGGTCTCGCCGGCTGCCGTCGAGCGCATCGAGCGCATCGCGGCATCGGGTCGCTACATCCCGGAGTTCCTGAGCCTGAAGAACGCGGTCGACAACTCGCGCCTCAACCAGACGCTGAACACCCCCGCGCTCACGACCCTGCACCTCCTCGACAACCAGCTCCGCTGGATCCTCGACAACGGCGGGCTCGGCTGGGCGGCCGCACGCACCTCCGAGTCGTCTTCGGTGCTGTACGACTGGGCCGAGGCGTCTTCGGTCGCCACGCCCTTCGTCACGGACGCGTCGCACCGCTCCCCCGTGGTCGCGACGATCGACTTCGACGACAGCATCGACGCCGCGGCGATCGCCAAGGCCCTCCGCGCCAACGGCATCGTCGACACGGAGCCGTATCGGAAGCTCGGGCGCAACCAGCTGCGGGTGGCGACGTTCGTCTCGATCGAGCCGGATGACGTGCGCCAGCTGACCCGATCGATCGAGTATGTCCTGGAGAACCTGGGCGCCTGAGCGCCCGGCGTCACTCCTCCTCGTCGACCTCGCCGGCGTCCTCATCGAGGGCGTCGGCGTCGTCGTCGGACTCTTCTTCTTCCGACTCTTCGTCTTCCGACTCTTCGTCGTCGGCGGCGCCCTCATCGAGTTCGTCGATGTCGACGCCGTCCAGGTCGCCGGCGTGCAGGATGTCGGCCTCACCGTCGTCATCGTCATCGTCGAGGTCGTCGTCCTCGAGGACACCGTCCTCGTCGGCGTCGAGCGCTTCCTCGCCGGCTGCGTCGTCCCCGGCGGCCGCGGCCGCCTCGGCGAGTTCGACCTGATGCGCGCGGTACTCGGCGAGACGCTCGGCCCACGGCACCCACTCCGGGGCCAGGAGAGCGCCGTCACCGGGAAGGAGCTCGACCTCGAGTACCGTCGGTTCCTCGCCTTCGACGCGAGCGACGGTCACCGTCCAGTACCACCCCGGGTAGCCGGCGAGCCGGTTCTCGAAGCGCAGCGACACCGACCCGTCGTCCTCGGCGAGATATCCGGCGGCGGGGCCGACGGTGGACGCCGGAGTGATCTCGGCCAGCGCGGCCAGCGCGAGATCATGGGCGTCGAGGAGACGCGCGTCGGCGTCAGGCTTCGAGGTCATCAGCGACCTTGCGCAGGACGGCCGCGATCTTGCGACCCTGAGCGGAGGAGGGGTAGCGTCCACGGCGCAGATCCCCGCCGATGCCGTCGAGGAGCTTCACGAGGTCCTCGACGATGATGGCCATGTCGTCAGCCGGCTTGCGCTTGGCCTTCGAGAGGCTGGGCGGCGCTTCGAGCACACGTACCGACAGCGCCTGCAGCCCGCGCTTGCCGTCGGCCACGCCGAACTCCACGCGCGCACCGGCCTTCACCGCGGTGCCGGCAGGCATCGCGGAGGCGTGCAGGAAGACGTCCTGGCCGTCATCGCTGGCGATGAAGCCGAAACCCTTGTCTTCGTCGTAGAACCTGACCTTGCCGGTGGGCATGGGAGAACCTCGCTGAGATCGATATGCAGAACAGTGGACGCGCTCGTGCGCGTGTCCCCAGCCTACCGGTCGCGGCGCGCGCAGAGCAGAAGCCTCAGTGCGAGTAGGCTGATGCGGATGAGCACGCAGAACTCGGAACCGGAGGTTCCCATCCGCCGGCTGGATCGCATCCTGGCGTTCACCGCGCTCGGAATCGCCGCAGCGTCGGTGGTGTGCTTCTTCGCGATCATCATCGGCACGGCGCTCGGGATGGGGCAGGCCGCATTCGGCGAGGGTATCTGGCCCGTGATCGCCGCGATCCCCTATTGGGGACTGCCGGTGGCGTTCCTCATGATCATCACGCTCCTGACGATGAGCTTCATCCGGAAGGGCCGCGCGTCGTCGCGTTCCTGAGGCCACGCCCATGAGCACCCACGCGCGACCGCTGGCCGATTGGCTGGCGGCGGCGCGCGACGAAGACCTCCTCCGCCTCTTCGCGGCACGGGCCGTGCGCGCCGACGCCCCGTGGCACGACTTCTTCGACGCCGCCGAGGCACTGCTCGATCCGGCGTCGCTGTCGCGTGTCCTGCCCGCGCTCACGGCATCCGAAGCGCGCGCGTTGCTCGACGCCGCGTCCGGCGGCGAAGCCGGGCAGGACCGGGAACAGCTGACGGCGCTCGCACTGCTCCGCCCGGACGGCACCCCCTATCCACCGGTCGTGACCGCGATCGCCGGGCGCTCGATCCCCCTCCCGCCCGCCGCGGCACCGGCGTCTCCGTCCTCGGAGACCGCAGCGGCGCACGCGGCCGAGCGCGCCTTCACGACAGTGGCCGTCCTCGCCGACCTGCTCCTGATCGCGAGGGATAGCCCCTTCGCCCTCCTCACCGGCGGTGGCGTCAGCGCGGGTGAGAAGCGCCAACTGGCGGAGGCCGGCGTCCCCACCGAGATCGTCGACACCCTCGCCGCGATCGCCCTCCAGGCCGGGCTCGCCGTGTCCGCGGACCGGCGGCTGCGATCGAGCCAGTCCGCAGAGGAATGGCTGCGTTCGTCGGCAGCGGACCGATGGGCTGTCTTGGTCACCGCGTTCCGGGACGCCCTTCCCCGTGGTGTCCGTTCCGCAGGCGGCGGATGGGTTCCTCCGGAGGCCTGGCCGTTCGCCCACCCCTGGGATCCCACCTGGGCCGAGCGTGCGCACGTCCTGCAGGATGCGGCCGCGCTCCTCGGCCTGATCGCCGAAGACGGCACCGAACCCGCATGGGCGGTGAGCCTGCGACGCGGAGGCGACGCGGAGGCCGAGGCTCTCGCGCGACTGCTGCCGGCCGAGGTCGATCGCATCTTCCTGCAGAACGACCTGACCGCGATCGCACCGGGTCCGCTGCAGCCGGCGCTGGATGTGCGGCTGCGCACGATCGCCGCCCGTGAGTCCGCGGCCCAGGCGTCGTCGTACCGTTTCACCTCCGAGTCCGTGGCGCACGCGTTCGTCGCCGGCGAGACCGAGGCGTCGATCCTCGATTTCCTCACCTCCGTCTCCCTCACGGGAATCCCGCAGCCCCTCGGCTACCTGATCGCGCAGACAGCGCAGCGTCACGGACTGGTCCGCGTCTCGACGGACGACGAGACCGGCCGCACGCGGATCGAGAGCTCCGACGCTCACCTCATCCAGGCGATGGCGGTGGACCAGTCGCTGCGTCCGCTGGCCCTGTCGGCGCATCTCGATTCCCTGACCACACGCGTCGGACGCGACACGGTGTACTGGGCTCTCACGGACGCGCGGTACCCCGCGACGCTCGTCGGCCCCGACGGATCCCTCCTGGTGCGGGAGCGCCACCCCGCTCCCCCTGCCCCCGCTCCGAGCGGAGACTCCACAGACCTCATGCCGCTGATCACGCGGCTCCGGTCCCACCAGGGGCCCGATGCCGACGCCGCGTGGCTCGACCGCGAGCTCGAAGCGGCCGTGCGGGCGAAGTCGGTCCTCGAAGTCACGGTGGGGATGCCGGACGGGTCCACCCGACAGCTCCTCCTGGAAGCGACCGGGATGGGCGGTGGCCGACTCCGCGGGCGCGACCGTGCAGCCGATGTCGAACGGACACTTCCCGTGTCGAGCATCCTCACAGCGACGATCGTCGCGTCATAGGCCTCGCACCCCGCACGACCGCTAAACTGGTGAGCTATGTCTGATGGCCCCCTGATCGTCCAGAGCGATCGCACCGTGCTGCTCGAAGTCGCCCATGCCGATGCCGAGAGCGCCCGGCATGAACTGGCGATCTTCGCCGAACTGGAACGGGCTCCCGAGCACATCCACACGTACCGGATCACGCGTCTGGGTCTGTGGAACGCCCGCGCCGCAGGGCACACCGCCGAGGACATGCTCGAGACTCTGGACCGCTGGTCGCGCTTCCCGGTGCCCCCCTCGGTTTCCGTCGATCTGCGCGAGACCGTCAACCGTTACGGGCGTCTGGTCATCGAACGCGATGAGGAGGGAACGCTCATCCTGCGCTCCTCCGACCCCGCGGTGCTGGCGCAGGTCGCGAACAACAAGCGCATCCAGCCGCTGCTCATCGGGCACCCGACACCGGAGACGTTCGTCGTCGATGCCTGGGCGCGCGGGCAGATCAAACAGGAGCTGTTGAAGATCGGCTGGCCCGCCGAAGACCTCGCCGGGTACACCCCGGGCACCCCGCACGACATCGACCTCGCCGAGGACGGCTGGCACATCCGTCCCTACCAGCAGGATGCCGTCGACGCCTTCGCGAAGGACGGATCGGGCGTGGTCGTGCTGCCCTGTGGTGCCGGCAAGACGATCGTGGGCGCCGGCGCGATGGCCGCGACCAAGACGACGACGCTGATCCTCGTCACGAACACGGTGTCGGCGCGGCAGTGGCGCGACGAACTGCTCAAGCGCACCAGTCTGACCCCCGAGGAGATCGGCGAGTACTCGGGCCAGGCGAAAGAGGTCAAGCCCGTCACCATCGCGACCTACCAGATCCTCACCGCGAAGCGCAAAGGCGAGTACGCCCACCTGGCGTTGCTCGACGCGCTCGACTGGGGGCTCATCGTGTACGACGAGGTCCACCTGCTCCCCGCGCCGGTTTTCAAGCTGACCGCCGACCTGCAGGCGCGCCGCCGCATCGGCCTCACCGCCACCCTCGTGCGCGAGGACGGTCGCGAGGGCGACGTCTTCAGCCTGATCGGCCCGAAGCGCTTCGACGCCCCCTGGAAGCAGATCGAAGCGCAGGGCTTCATCTCCCCCGCCGCCTGCTACGAGGTGCGCGTCGATCTGCCGCCGGACGACCGGCTCGAGTACGCCGCGGCGACCGACGATGAGCGGTATCGTCTCGCGGCGTCCGCCCCGGCGAAGGTCCAGGCCGTGCGCGAGCTCATCGCGAAGCACGAGGGCGAACGCATCCTCGTGATCGGGCAGTACCTCGATCAGCTCGAGTCGCTCTCCGAGGCCCTGAACGCCCCGCAGATCACCGGCGCGACCCCGGTCGACGAGCGCGAAGAGCTCTACCGTGCGTTCCGTGAAGGCGACATCTCGCTGCTCGTGGTGTCGAAGGTGGCGAACTTCTCGATCGACCTCCCCGAGGCTTCCGTCGCGATCCAGGTGTCCGGGTCGTTCGGATCGCGTCAGGAGGAAGCCCAGCGTCTGGGCCGCCTGCTGCGCCCGAAGCAGTCGGGCCACACCGCGAGTTTCTACACCCTCGTGGCCCGCGACACCATCGACCAGGACTACGCCCAGAACCGTCAGCGCTTCCTGGCCGAGCAGGGCTACAGCTACACGATCATGGACTCGGACGCGATCGCCGCCTGACCTCGGGAGATCATGCTCCGGTGGTGCGGCCGTGCAGTACGCCGCCCAGTCGATGGGTTCCGAGCACTCCGGCCGGCGCTGATGCGGCCCGGGCCGTGCGTGCGATCCCGAGCCTTGCAGCCCAGCGGTCGGCGAGCAGGGCGTAGACGACCATGGCCAGTGCCGAGGCGAGCAGGTCGACGGCGGTCCCCGAAGTCGCGTTGGCATCGACCAGCGTGACGGATCCGAGCAGGAAGATGAGCACGTTGTTGACGATGTGCAGGGAGATCGCGGCTTCGAGTCCCCCCGTACGCCAGGTCAGCCAGGCGGCGACGATCGCGAACATGCCCACGCTCGCCGCACCCCAGATGTCGTAGCCGTGACCGAGCACGAACAGCGGCACGGGCAGCAGGATCGCGAAGGCGGGATGACGGAGCCAGCTCCCGACCAACTGCATCAGGTATCCGCGGAACACGTACTCCTCCGCGGCGGCTTGAAAAGGGATGAGCAGCAGCACGAGCAGCACCATCGTCCAGAGCCCCGGGTGGGAGAAGTCCGCGACGACCGCATCGCCGCTCAGGGCCGACCAACCCAGCACCGCAACGAAGTAGACGGCGAACACGGCGAGCGCCAGCAACAGGCTCTTTCCGAGCCACCCCATCCGCAGCCGTCCGGTGACCGATGACAGCAGCCCCACACCGCGACCCTCCACCAGGCGCGAGGCCAGCAGCAGTGCGGGGATCATCAGGATCAGCGGCAGCACCAGTGCGACGAGCAGCCACGGCCGGTCGAGGTCGAAGAACTGCGAGGTGGTGAGGAGCGTCTGCGATTCGACACCCCACCCGGGGACGAACATCGACACGATGGCCAACGGCACGATCACGATCACGAGGATCGCGACGTAGAGGGCGATGCCGACGAGTCCGGTCAGCAGCATGCGCCACCAGCGATACCGCGGACGCAGATGCGCCAGCCGATGATAGGCGACCTGATCGACATCAGGCGCGTCCGGCAGGGTGACGGGGCTTCCGGGGGCTTCAGGGCTTCCGGGGGCGACGGTGACGTCCTCGTTCCAGCTCATGCATCGATCCTCCCCCGTGCACCTGTGCGGCGCATCCACCCCCGGGACGATCTCGCTCCTACGGACTGTGCACGCAGCATCGGAGGATGCGTGCGCACGCTTCCCGAAGGGGCGACTCCACGCCGTTCCGCACAATAGTCAGCATCCCCATGGCCGAAGTCACCATAATGGGGACATGACTGCTCCGCGCATCCTGGTCGTCGACGACGAACCCAACATCCGCGACCTGCTCTCCACGGGTCTCAGCTTCGCCGGATTCCAGGTGAAGACGGTCGCCAACGGCGCCGCCACGATCTCGGCCGTCCTCGAAGAGGAACCCGACCTCATCATCCTGGACGTCATGCTGCCCGACATGAACGGGTTCAGCGTGACCAAGCGCCTCCGCGGTGCGGGATTCACGGCGCCCATCCTGTTCCTCACGGCGAAGGACGGCACCGAGGACAAGATCGAGGGACTCAACGCGGGTGGCGACGACTACGTCACCAAGCCCTTCAGCCTCGACGAGATCGTCGCCAGGGCTCAGGCCATCCTCCGCCGTACGATGCAGGCCGACGAGGAGTCGATCATCCGCGCCGGCGAGCTGTCCATGGACCAGGACACGCACGACGTTCATGTCGGCAAGGAACCGATCGAGCTGAGCCCGACCGAGTTCAAGCTGCTGCGCTACCTGATGCTCAACCCCAACCGCGTGCTGTCGAAGGCGCAGATCCTCGACCACGTGTGGGAGTACGACTTCAACGGTGACGCCGGCATCGTCGAGAGTTACATCTCCTACCTGCGTCGCAAGATCGACCCGCACACCGAGGAGTCGCTCATCCAGACCAAGCGCGGCTTCGGCTACATGCTGAAGGTCGGCAAGACGGTCTGACGACCACCGCACCACCAACGACGCCGCCTCGCGGCGCAGTCGCCGCACCGGGGAGGACCGCATGGCGCACAAGCCCGATGCGGTCACCGGCTGGTGGCGGCGCATCAGCCTTCGGGCCAAGGTCACCGGCGTCACGGTGGCGGTGCTGGCGCTCGGGCTGCTCGTCGCGGGTATCGGCACGGTGCCGATCCTGCGCAACGCCCTGGTCGCGAACATCGATGCCCAGTTGCCCGCCCTGGTCTCGAGCGATCTCGTCGACCGCTACTTCGACACGGTGACGGTCGACGGCGTCACCACCTACAGCCCGCGCGATGAGCAGCCTCGAGACTTCTCCTTCGCGATCTACGATGCGACGGGTGAACTCCGCGCCACGGCACGAGGCACTTCAGGCCAGGCGCCTCTCTTCCCCTCGCAGTACTCGCTCGCGAAGGCGACCGCCAACACGGATCAGATCCCGCTCGAGATGACGGGAGCCGAAGGCGAGCTGTTCCACGCGGCGGTCGCCGTCGTCCCCTCGGAAGGCGGTGTCCTGCGCATCCAGTTGGTCGCTCTTCCTCTCGCACCCGCCGATCGCATCATCAGCCAGTACTTCGGCATCTACATCTCGATCGCCCTGATCACGATCCTGATCGCCGCGCTGCTGACGCGCGGGCTCGTGACACTCACGTTCCGCAGGCTCGGTCAGGTCGAGGCCACCGCCATGTCGATCGCGGCCGGCGACTTCCGGCAGCGGCTGACCGACCTCGAGCCGACCACCGAGGTCGGCCGGCTGAACACCGCCATCAACACGATGCTCGACCGGGTCGATCGCTCGCTCGCACAGCGGGACCGCACCGTGCAGCACATGCGGCGCTTCATCGGCGATGCGAGCCACGAGCTGCGCACCCCCCTGGTGAGCGTGCGCGGCTACGCGGAGCTCTACCGCATGGGCGCGATCAAGGGCGAGGAGGACACGGCGCGGGCCATGGAGCGCATCGAGAAGGAAGCGATCAGGATGGGGGTCCTGGTGGAGGACCTCCTCGCTCTCGCCCGGCTCGACGAGGAGCGCGAACCGGAGATCGTCCCCCTCGACCTACGGCCGATCGCGCGGGATGCAGCGCTCGATCTGCGTGCCGCGGCCCCCGGCCGGACCGTGACGGTGATCGACCGCACCGCGGACAGCAAGACCGCGGTACCTTTGCACGAGATCCCACCTCTCCAACCACCGCAGCCGCCGACGCCGCGAGGCCTCTCCCGAGCCACGCTCTCGCGTCTTCGCCGACGCCCTCGGCAGCCGGACCAGACTCCCGCGATCGACTTCACCGAAGTTCCCGATCTGCCCGTGCGCACCCCGCCGATCGTGCTCGGCGAAGAGAACAAGGTCCGCCAGGTCGTCACGAATCTCCTGGGCAATGCGCGCCGCTTCTCCCCCGAGGACGGGCCGATCGAGATCGTGGTCGACTCCGACCGGGCGGCCGGCACCGCGAGCATCGCGATCGTCGATCACGGCGAGGGCATCCCGCCGCAGATCCGGGAGCAGATCTTCGAACGCTTCTGGCGTGCCGACACCTCCCGCGCGCGGGAGACCGGAGGCTCCGGCCTCGGACTCGCGATCGTCGCGTCGATCCTGAAAGCGCTCCACGGCGGCGTCGATGTATCGGAGACTCCGGGTGGGGGTGCGACGTTCACTGTGACTCTCCCGCTCGCACCGGCGCGCGCCACGCCTGCGCATCTCCTCGAAGACACGCAGCCTCTGGATCGACTCGACCTGCCGTAGCGGCCGTTCCGACGCCGGGCGCTCTCTGCACCGCCTGCCCGGCTGCCCCGTTGCTCACAGCGCACGGGATGACAGCGACCCGGAGAGGATACGGACGCCGACGCTCGCTTAGCCTCGGAACCCCTACGAGAAGGAGTTCCCATGTCTGTCTTCACCGTCGACACCGAGGCCGTCTACGCGGCCCACGGCGCCACCCGCGCAACGATCGAGCGCTTGCAGGGCGAGTCCGCGACTCTGATGGCGCAGCTCCGACAGCTGCAGTCGACGTGGTCCGGCACGGCATCCCATGCTTTCCAGACGTGCGCCGAGCAGTGGCAGGGCGCGCAGCTCCATGTGGAGCAGGTGCTCGAATCGATCGGAACGTCGCTCGGCGCGGTCGCGACCCAGTACGCAGACGCCGATCAGTACTCGGCCAGCCTGTTCCGCTGACGCACACGCGTATCGACGCAGAACGCCCCCGGCCGAAGCCGGGGGCGTTCTGTCATGAGAGCAGGATCAGAAGTCCATGCCACCCGACGGGTCACCCATGGGAGCAGCGGCCTTCTCCGGCTTGTCAGCGACGACGACCTCGGTGGTGAGGAACAGCGCCGCGATCGAGGCTGCGTTCTGCAGCGCCGAGCGGGTCACCTTCGCGGGGTCGATGATGCCGGCGCCGAACATGTCGACGTACTCTCCCGTAGCCGCGTTCAGGCCCTGGCCCGCGGGGAGCTCGGCGACCTTGTTCGCGACGACACCGGCCTCGAGACCGGCGTTCAGCGCGATCTGCTTCAGCGGAGCCTGGATCGCGACGCGGACGATGTTCGCGCCGGTCGCCTCGTCACCCGTGAGCGAGAGCGCGTCGAGCGCCTTCGTTCCGGACTGGATGAGCGCGACGCCACCACCGGGGACGATGCCCTCCTCGACGGCCGCCTTCGCGTTGCGGACAGCGTCCTCGATGCGGTGCTTGCGCTCCTTGAGCTCGACCTCGGTCGCGGCTCCGGCCTTGATGACGGCCACACCACCGGCGAGCTTCGCCAGGCGCTCCTGCAGCTTCTCGCGGTCGTAGTCGCTGTCGGTGTTCTCGATCTCGCGACGGATCTGCGTGACGCGACCCTCGATCTGGTCTGCCTCACCGGCACCCTCGACGATCGTGGTCTCGTCCTTGGTGACGATGACCTTGCGCGCACGACCCAGCAGGTCGAGCGTGGCGTTCTCGAGCTTGAGGCCGACCTCTTCGGTGATGACCTGTCCACCGGTGAGGATCGCGATGTCCTGCAGCTGCGCCTTGCGGCGGTCGCCGAAGCCGGGAGCCTTGACGGCGACCGACTTGAAGATGCCCTTGAGCTTGTTCAGGACGAGCGTCGCGAGAGCCTCGCCCTCGACGTCCTCGGCGATGATGACGAGCTCCTTGCCGTCCTGGATCACCTTGTCGACGATGGGCAGGAGGTCCTTGATGTTGGAGACCTTCTGGTTCGCGATGAGGATGTACGGGTCCTCGAAGACAGCCTCCTGGCGCTCCGGGTCCGTGACGAAGTACGGGTTCAGGTAGCCCTTGTCGAAGCGCATGCCCTCGGTGAGCTCGAGCTCGGTACCGAACGTCTGCGACTCCTCGACGGTGACGACGCCTTCCTTGCCGACCTTGTCGATCGCCTCGGCGATGAGCTCGCCGATCGCGGGGTCAGCCGCGGAGATGGAAGCCGTGGCAGCGATCTGCTCCTTCGAGTCGATCTCCTTGGCGCTGGCGAGCAGCTCCTCGGTGATCGCGGCGACGGCCTTCTCGATGCCGCGCTTGAGCGAGATGGGGTCGGCGCCGGCTGCGACGTTGCGCAGACCCTCGCGGACCAGAGCCTGAGCGAGGACCGTGGCGGTCGTGGTGCCATCACCTGCGACGTCGTCGGTCTTCTTGGCGACCTCCTTGACGAGCTCCGCGCCGATCTTCTCGTACGGGTCGTCCAGCTCGATCTCCTTGGCGATGGAGACACCGTCGTTCGTGATCGTGGGGGCTCCCCACTTCTTCTCGAGAACGACGTTGCGGCCACGCGGGCCGAGGGTGACCTTGACCGCGTCGGCGAGGATGTTCAGGCCGCGCTCGAGGCCGCGGCGGGCCTCCTCATCGAAAGCAATGATCTTTGCCATGAGTTTTTTCGTCCCTCCTGGACGTAGACGTTGGGTTTAGCACTCAGAGTAAGAGAGTGCTAACGCCATTCTGGCACTCGACACCTTCGAGTGCAAGCCGCCGGAGGAGTGGCGCACGCGGAGGTCAGGGGGCCGGGGTCTCCCCGGGCGTCTCGGGCGCGGAACTCGATCGATCGAGGCCGATCACCACCGTGAACTGCTTCAGACCGTCCTCCGTCTGACCGGAGTAATAGTCGCTCTGCTGCACGGCAGCGCCACCGAGGAGGTTCGCCAATCCGATCGCGGCGAGCTCATCCTCATCGTTGACGTAGAAGACGGTGGTGGTGGCGAAGTCCTGACTCGAGCTGTCTCCGGCGAAGACGATGTCCGGCGCCCATCCATTGTTGACGAGGACGTCCCGCATCTGCGTGTCGAGCCCCTCGTCCGGCGTGCCGTTGAGGATCATCACGGAGACCGAGGTGTCCACCACACCCGTCTCGACCGGAGTGGGGACCGGCGTGGACGCCGCCTCAGGAAAGAGCGAGATGCGCCCCATCACCACGAGGGAACCGAAGATCCCGGCGATGATGAGGACGAGGGCGGCGACGAAGGACCAGAGCAGCACGACCCAGCCGTTCATCCCCGGAGCTTCGGCGCGATGCGCTCCCACACGTCCGGAGGAACGGGGAACGTCATCGAAGCGATCGCGGGAGGGCTTGGACACCCCTCGATGCTAGCGTCACCTTCCTGGCATTCCGATCCGCGGCGCGGAACACCCGATTCGGGAAGCCGCCGACGGCTCTTCTCAGCCGACGAAACCCGGTGTGCGAGCCGAGCGCTGCCTGGCGCGTGAATCCCGGATGCGGCGCAGCCGCCGCACCAGCATCGGATCGTACTCCAGAGCGGCTTCCGACTCGATGAGCCGCCCGAGGAGCTGGTAATAGCGGGCCGAACTCATGCCCAGCTGGGCGCGGATGACTTCTTCCTTGGCTGAGCCGTGCCGCGGCCAGGCGACCTCGATGGCGAGGATCGCGCGATCGCGCTCCGTCAGGTCTCCGAGCATGAGTCCAGGTTAGGACGCGACGGTCGAGGGAGACGTTCGCCACTCCCACCAGCCTCCGAGGGGATCGGCGGCGGCGCGCACCCTCCCGTCGATGGCGACGACGAAGCCCGGCCAGCCGTCCGCATCCACCGACGGCACCCAGACGTCGAGCGCGCCCGGCGGATCGATCGTGATCCAGCGGGCGTCCAGCGCGGCTATGCGGGCGACCAGTGCGTTCCGCTGCGCTCGCGGGATGTGCACCAGCACTCCGGGCGTGGTGATGACGAGCGTGGCATTCCCAGGCGCGTCAGCCGCCAGGGCATCGATGCGTTCCAGAGCGTCTCCGACGAGGAGCAGTGCGGGATCGGAGGCCGCGATCTCGAGCGCAGCATCGATCCGCTGCTCCCGTCCCTCCTCACCCGGCCACACGAGTCCCCGCAGCCATCCCCGGTCACGTGGGTCGGCCGCGTCGAGCGGCGCCAGATCGATGCCCGCCCGCCACGCCACCTGCGGCATCCGCAGCGGGGGCATCGCGCCGGTCACCCGGCTCTCCAGCACGACGGTCGACGGTCCATCCACGGGATCGAGCCCGACGCGGAGCGCACCCGCTTCATCGACGAAGCGATACGAGTACCTGTCGGGATAGAGACAAAGCCCGGCGGAGGCTCCGATCTCGAGCAACGCGATCGGACCCTCGATCTCAGCCAGCACAGGAAGCAGCGCGGCGAGGCGCAGCGGTTCGTTCGTCTGCAAGCTGCGACGGGCGCATTCCGCCACCACCTCGTCGGCGTTGCGCAGCACGAAGTCCCGCCACTGCGGATAACCGGCGAGCTCGGCTCCGAGCAGGCGGGTGACGGCGAACACGAGCGGCGGCTGCCTCCGTGTCTCGGGAATCCGCAGCAGGATGCGCCTCACCTCGACATCGGCCGCCACGCCGGCCGCCCATTCCGCGTACAGCGCGCTGCGGCCGGGGGCCTCGTCACGGGCGAATCGTGCGTATCGTTCCTGCACGGCATCCGTCATGCGTCCATTCTGACCCGGAGCACCCTATACCCCGTCGCACGGGGGAGAATGGACGGGACTCAGGAGGACACATGTCGTACAGCGTGGACAAGACCGAAGAAGAATGGCGCGAGGAGCTCGGCGAAGAGCAGTACGCGGTGCTGCGCCAGGCCGCGACCGAGCGGGCCTGGACCGGCGAGCTGCTCGATGAGGAGCGGGCGGGCCTGTACACCTGTGGCGCATGCAATGCGGAGCTCTTCAAGAGCGGCACGAAGTTCGACTCCGGATGCGGATGGCCGAGCTTCTACGAGTCGATCCGCCCCGATGCGGTCGAGCTCATCGAGGACGACAGCCTCGGGATGGTGCGCACCGAGGTGCGCTGCGCCAACTGCGGATCGCACCTCGGCCATGTCTTCCCCGATGGATTCGGCACGCCGACCGGCGACCGCTACTGCATGAACTCGATCGCACTGAACTTCACTCCCGAAGCCTCGTGAGCGCCCTCGATGCCGTCCTGGCGCGGCAGTCCTGGTCGAAGGTCGAAGACACCGCGCCGACTCGCGACGAACTGCTCACGTTGGTCTCGGCGGCCGGCCGTGTGGCCGATCATTCTTCTCTGCGCCCCTGGCGGCTGATCGAACTCCGCGGCGCGGATCGCGAGGTGCTGGGCGCGGCGATCGCCGAGGCCCAGGGCGACTCCTCGCCCTCGTCGAAGCCGCTTCGTGCCCCTCTGCTCATCGCCGTCGTCGCCAGTTACCGGAAGAGCGAGAAGGTACCCCGTTGGGAACAGGAGGCCGTCGCCTCCGGTGTCGCCCACATGCTGAGCCTGCTCCTCGACGAAGCGGGGTGGGGCGTCATCTGGCGCACCGGCCACTACACGCGCGCGAAGGCGGTCGCCAGAGCTCACGGCCTCGCCGAGAACGAGGAGCTCCTCGGCTGGCTGTATGTGGGAGGCAAGCCCGAAGACAAGAAGCCCGGTCGGCGCAAGTCCGTCGATGCACGCACACTCGTCACGCGCATGCCGCACGCGAATACCGAGAATGCCCCGAAGACGGCGACGACCACCGAGAAGGTGAAGAAGGTGAAGAAGGTGAAGAAGGCCAAGAAAGCGGAGAAGGCGAAGAAGGCCGAGAAGAGGTAACCCCTCAGCGGCGACGCGGCCACGGAACCGCGACCACCACCGACGCGACGGCCACGACGACCATCGCGAGCACCTGCCAGAGCGCTGGTCCGGCCGCGGGCGGCCACATGAGGTCGATCACGACCGACGTGACCAATTGCCCGAGCACCGACCCCAGGCCCATGAGCAGCACCCCGGTCTGCGCCACAATGAACGTGCCGAGAAGGATGTAGGAGGCGCCCAGGAACCCTCCGAGGTACAGCCAGGGCTCGGTGGGAAGCCCCGCCGGTGCGCCGCGGAACGCGATGCTCACCCCGGATGCCAGGGCGAGCACCACGGTGCCGGCGATGAAGCTCATCAGGGTGGCGGCGAGGGGCGAACGCGCCCGCTGGGCCAGGCGCCCGTTGGTCGCTGCCTGCCAGGCGATCCCGACACCCGCGGCGAACGGGAGCAGCAGCATCCACAGCGGCGCGGTGGCCAGCACGTCGCCGGAGAGCGAGATGCCGACCGCGGCGAGCGCGAGCAGCCCCCCGAGCACCCGCCCTGGCGTGACCGCCACGACTCCTGCGGGCCCGAATCCGATCCGATCGAGCACGAGGCCGTGAACGGTCTGCCCCGCCACCACACCGACGGTGAACAGGGAGACGCCGAGCACACCGGCGGTGAGACCTTGGGTCGAGACGGTGAGTGCGCCACACGCTCCCCCGAGCAGCATCCAGACGGGGATCGTCTGGTGTCGGATGCCGCTCCACAGGCGTGCGACGCCTCGCCGAGCCGACGGGAGGGCGGAGATCACGACGGCGAGCGCCACGAGTCCTACGGAGAACGAGACGAAGCCGGCGACGATCCCGTCGTCGACGCGCACACCGAGCACCCCGTTGATCCGCGCCTGGATCGCCGTCATGACACCGATCGCGACCGCTCCTCCGAGGGCCAGTGGAGCGGGAAGTCGACGGGTCTCTGGCACCTGTCGACCCTACCCGAGCCGCCGGCCGCTCCTCGCCCGTGAATGTCCGAGGCCGGGACTACGCTGGCGGCATGTGCGCGAGCTACGGACTCGATCCCCGATTCACCGATGCCGAACTCCTCGCCGCCGCCGACGATGCGGTGCTCGAGGGCCTCCGCGTGTGGGCGCAGGAGAACGCCGGCGAGACCGTCCGACCGACGGGCAAGAACCTGCGCAACCTCAACCCGCTGATCGTGCAGCCAGATACCGCCCCGACCCTCGAACCCGCGTGGTGGGGGTTCCTCGTCGACGGCGAGCCGGCGAAGTTCCCCTCGATCAACACCCGCTCGGAGCGGCTGCAGGAGCGTCCGGGCGGGGCGAAGTCGAGAGCGATCGTCCCCGCGACGAGCTGGTACGAGATGCAGAAGCCGTCTCGGCAGTGGAACGAGTTCATCGTCGACGACGGCACTCTGTTCGGCATGGCTGCGGTCACGCAGCGCGGCCGCACGGCCGACGGCGAGTGGTTCACGTGCTATTCCATCGTGATGCGTCCCGCTCCCCCTCACCTCGTCGACCTGCACGACCGGATGCCCCTCCTCGTCCCGTCCACCCTGAGCCATGACTGGCTGACCGCACCGGCGTCGCGGGAGATCATCGACGAGGCCGTCATCGCTTCAGACGAGATGGCCGCGCGGGTGCAGGCTCGCCCTCGCGCCTGACCCTCTGATGTCCCACGCGGGTCGGACACTTCGCCGTCAGATGTGTACCTGAGGGGGACGCGCGACACCCGGGGCGCTCCGTAACGTTGTGCCCATGATCACAGCAGAAGGCCTCACGAAGAGGTTCGGAGACAAGACCGCCGTCGACGACGTGTCGTTCACGGTCAAGCCGGGCAGCGTCACCGGCTTCCTCGGCCCGAACGGCGCCGGGAAGTCGACCACCATGCGGATGATCGTCGGCCTCGACCGCCCGACGTCGGGGCGTGCCACCATCGCCGGACGCGAGTACCGCAAGCTCCGCGCACCTCTCACCGAAGTCGGTGTCCTCCTCGACGCCAAGGCGGTGCACACCGGTCGCACCGCTCGCAACCACCTCCGCGCCATGGCCGCGACACACGGCATCCCCTCCTCCCGAGTCGATGAGGTCATCGACCTTGCGGGCATCGGGTCGGTGGCACGTAAACGCGCGGGCGGATTCTCGCTCGGAATGGGGCAGCGCCTCGGCATCGCTTCGGCACTGCTCGGCGACCCGCACACGCTGATCCTCGACGAGCCGGTGAACGGCCTCGACCCCGAGGGGGTGCGCTGGGTGCGCCAGTTCGTCCGTCACGTGGCATCAGAGGGGCGCACCGTGCTGCTCTCGAGCCACCTGATGAGTGAGATGGCGCAGACCGCCGACCACGTCATCGTGATGGGCCGCGGTCGGGTGCTCGCGGATGCCCCGCTCGCGGAGCTCGTGCGCTCCTGGACTCGGAACACGGTGCGGGTCCGCACACCGAGACCAGCCGACCTGGCTGCCGCCGTCGGAGGGCCGGAGGTGGAGATCGTGAGCTCGGCTCCCGATCTGCTCGACATCGTGGGGCTGCCCGCCGCGCGGATCGGCGATCTGGCCGCCGACCGCGGCATCCCGCTCCACGAACTCACCCCGACCACCGGATCACTCGAAGACGCCTATCTCGCCCTCACCGGCGACTCCGTCGAGTACCGCACCAAGGAGATCTCATGACCACGACACAGGCTCCCGCTCCCACGCGGACACGCGTCGACACCGGTCGTCGGCTGACGTTCATGCGCGCACTGCGCGGCGAGTGGATCAAGCTCGCCACCCTGCGCTCGACGTGGTGGTCGATCGGCATCACCGCCGCCCTCACGGTCGGCATCGCCGTGCTCATCGCCCTCGCTGTCGATGTGCCGGACTTCAGCCCGATCCAGGCCGTGGTCATGCCGATCCAGTTCACGATGCTGCTCGCCGGCATCATCGGCGCGATCTCGGTCACCGGTGAGTACTCGACGGGGATGATCCGTTCGACGCTCACTGCGAACCCGATTCGCGGTTCGGTGCTGGCCGCGAAGTCGACGGTGCTGGCACTGTTCCTGTTCGTCTCGTCGCTGGTGATCTTCGTCGTCTCCGCGGTGGCCGTCTCCCTCATCGTCGCCCCGCGTGACCAGGGCATCGACTGGTCGGACCCGACAGCATCGGTGCTTCCGATCGTGGTGGCTTCCTTGTCGATGGCCGTCTTCGCGCTCATCGGCGTCGCGTTCGGATTCGTCCTGCGCTCCGGTGCGGGCGCCATCGCCGCAACCGTCGGTGTGCTGTTCGTCCTGCCGATCGTGGCGAACTTCTTCTCCTTCGCCGGAGAGACGTGGGCATGGGTCCTGCAGGCCGCCGCCTACCTTCCGGACGCCGCCGCACGGAGTGCGATCATGCCCGGAGCCGGTGCCGCACTCGACGCTCCGGTTGCGTTCCTGACGCTGGCCTGCTGGGTCGTGGGCGGTGCTGCCGTCGCGTGGGGCGTGCTGCGCACCCGCGACGCGTAAAGTCGGCCTGTGAGCAGAACGCGAAGCCGCAGCGACTCGGTCCGCGAGGACGAGGAGCTGCGGCTTCCGCGCGCCCCGGGCCTGTTCCGACGGTTCTGGGCCCGCCATCCGCTGTTCGCCGACATCCTGCTCGCGCTGATCTGCCTGTTCCTGTCCCTCGCCCCCGCCGCGCCGTACCCCAACACCTCGCTCCCGGAGGGCACATACATCGCCATCAACATCGCGACGTTGGTGATGGTCGCGATCGGATGCAGCACTCTCCTCTGGCGTCGACGGGCACCCCTGGGTCCCTTCGTCGCTGCGGTGATCCTGGGGACCGTCGGACTGTTCACAGGCATGTCCGGAGGCATCGTCCTCCTGCTCGTCGCCTGCTACGGCGTGGCGGTCTACAGATCGGCGCGTCTGGCCTGGATCTGTTACGGGATCGGTGCCGCTTGGTTCCTCGGACTCACCACGATCCTCATGCTGACCGGCACGACCCTGCTCCAGGTCGGCATCGATACCGCCCTCGGCTACGTCGCGCTCGGGCTCATCGGCACGCTCGTCGGGGTCAATGTGGGCGGCCGCAAGCGCTATCTCCTCGCCATCATCGACCGATCCCGTCAACTCCTGATCGAGCGCGATCAGCAGGCGCAACTCGCCGCCGCATCGGAACGCGCCCGCATCGCACGGGAGATGCACGATATCGTCTCCCACTCCCTCACCGTGATCGTCGCACTGTCCGAAGGGGCGGCCGCCACCCCCGATCGGGAACAGGCCCGGAGGGCTGCGGTATCCGTCGCGGACACCGCCAGAGGCGCTCTCACCGAGATGCGTTCGATGCTCGGTGTGCTGCGCGACGACGAATCGCCGCTGCCGCTGGCGCCGATGCAACCCGTTCCCGCGCGTGACACCGTGGAGACGGCTCAGCGCGCGGGCTACCCGGCGACGCTCACCGTCATCGGGCAGGCCGATGTCTCCCCCGCCGTCGCGCATGCGATCGGCAGGATCGTGCAGGAGGGCGTGACCAACGCCATGCGCCACGCCCCGACCGCGAAGAGCATCACCGTGCGGCTGGAGTACACGGCCGACACGGTCGTGATCGAGATCGTCAACGACGGCGTCTCGGGTGAGATCGGCTCAGACGGATTCGGTGTGCGCGGGCTCTCCGAGCGTGCCGCCCATGTGCATGGGACGGTGCGATCCGCACCTGCGGATGGAGGACGATGGATTCTGCGGGCGGTGCTTCCCACATCGGGAAGCAGGCCCGCCGCACCGCGACAGACGATGGAGGACGACGCATGACGCAGGCGATCAGAGTGCTGCTGGTGGATGACCAGGAGCTGATCCGTCTCGGCTTCCGCATGGTGCTGGAGTCTGAGGAGGACATCGTCGTCATCGGCGAAGCCGGCGACGGGAAAGCGGCGATCACGCAGAGCGCGCTGCTCGCTCCCGACCTGGTGCTGATGGACATCCGGATGCCGGAGCTGGACGGCATCGCCGCCACCGAGGCCATCGTCCGAGAACGTCCGCAGACCAAGGTGCTCGTTCTGACCACCTTCGATCTCGACGAATACGCGTTCGGAGCCATCCGCGCGGGCGCGAGCGGATTCCTGTTGAAGGATGCCCAGCGCCACGAGATGATCTCCGCGGTGCGCGCCGTCCACCGCGGGGATGCGGTGCTGTCCCCGCGTGTGACGAGAGCGCTGCTGGAGCACGTGACGCCTCGGCTCGGCGGAGCGCCCGCGACTCCGGCCGCAGAGGAGAGCGCTGCTCTCGAATCGCTCACGGAACGTGAGCGGGACGTCTTCCTCGCGATCGGCCGCGGACTCACCAACGCAGAGATCGCTCAGAGTCTGTACGTCGGCGAGTCCACGGTCAAGACCCACGTCGGTCGTGTGCTGGCGAAGCTCAGCGCGCGGGACAGGATCCACGCGGTCATCCTGGCGCATCGGCTCGGGCTCGTCGGCGACTAGCCCGATCTCATCAGGCGCGCGACGGCGCCCATTCCGAGACGCGGTCGAGCCGCTGCACCTCATCGTCCGAGAGCTCCAGACGCGCCCCGGCGAGCAGGTCGGGAACCTGTTCCACGGTTCGCGCGCTCGCGATCGGTGCGACCACGGTCGGTTGTGCGCGAAGCCACGCGAGCGAGGTCGCGGCGATCGAAGCGCCGTGCGCATCGCCGATCTCCTCGAGCGCGTCGATGATCCGCAGGCCCGCTTCGGTCGCGTACTTCGCGGCGCCCTGCGCCCGGGGCGACGCCTGACCCGCGGCGTCCGTCGAGCGGTACTTGCCGGTGAGGAAGCCGCTGGCCAGGGAGTAGTACGGGATGAGTCCGAGGTCGAACTCCTCGGCGACCGGGATGATCGTGTCCTCGACCTCGTTGCGGTGCACGAGGTTGTAGTGCGGCTGCACCGCGACCGGCAGCGCGACACCGAGTCGACGGGCGATCTCGACCCACTCGCGGATGCGCTCGGCGGAGTAGTTCGACACGGCGACGTGCCGGACCAGCCCGTCTTCGACGAGTCCCCCGAACGCGCTGACGGTCTCCTCCAGCGGAACGGTCTCGTCATCGAAGTGCGCGTAGTACAGGTCGATCTCATCGATGCCCAGGCGCTTCAGCGAGGCCTCGGCGGCCTTGCGGACATTCGCGGCGGAGAGGCCGCGGAACTGCGGGTGCTGACTGACCTTGGTCGCGACGACCACACCCGCAGGTTTGCGCGAGGCCAACCACTCGCCGACGATCGTCTCACTCTCTCCTCCTTCGTTTCCCGGCACCCACGCGCTGTACGAGTCGGCGGTATCGATGAAGTCTCCGCCTCCGTCCACGAAGGTGTCGAGGACGGCGAAGGACGTGTCACGGTCGGCTGTCCAGCCGAACACGTTGCCGCCGAGCGAGAGCGGAAGGACGTCGAGATCACTGGTACCGATGCGGGTCATGATGAGAGCAACCGGTGAGCCCGCCTCCCGCATTCCCGGACGACGCCGTGTTGCGCTCCATGAACGTCACGGTGGCGATGCCTCCCCCTCGTCGTGGATCTGCGAGGGGCGGCCCACGATCCGCGGATCCGGAGCGTGGGCGACCATCGGGTCCTTGCCCGGATAGTCGAACCGTGCGAGAACACATCTCATCGCTTCCAGCCGCGCGCGCCTCTTGTCGTTCGACGAGATGACGACCCACGGGAGGGCCGGGGTGTCCGTGTGGAAGAACATGGCCGCCGCTGCCTCGGTGTAGTCCTCCCATCTGTCGACGCTCGTGAGGTCGGTAGGGCTGAGCTTCCACTGCTTGAGCGGATCCTCGCCGCGACGGGTGAAGCGGCGCCGTTGTTCCGCCTCGCCAATCGAGAACCACAGCTTGATGAGGCGGATGCCCGAACCGACGAGCATGCGCTCGAACTCCGGCGCGGTCTGGATGAACTCCTCGTACTCCGCCGACGAGCAGTACCCCATCACGCGTTCGACGCCCGCTCGGTTGTACCAGGAGCGATCCATCAGCACGATCTCACCGCCCGACGGCAGATGCGCGACGTAGCGCTGGAAATACCACTGCGTCCGCTCGACATCACTGGGTTTGTCGAGCGCGACGACACGAGCGCCGCGGGGGTTCAGGTGCTCCATGAAGCGTGCGATCGCACCGCCCGCGCCCGCCGCATCCCGCCCCTCGAACAAGATGAGGACCCGTCCCGACGAGCGCGTGATGTGCGCCTGGAGTTTGAGGAGTTCGATCTGCAGCAGTCGTTTCTCGCGCGCGTATGCCGCCCGTGTGACCGTCGGGAGTTCGGACGTGCTGCCCATCGCCTCCCCCTCCCCTGGCGCTTGTCGATCGCGCGACGCATGAGGCAAAGCGCAGGTGGCCGCGGCGGGGAGTCGGCCACCTGCGCCGTCATCGACCCGGCGTGATCTCGTTGAATCCACCAGGAAACTCAACGCTCAGTAACATATCACCTCGTAGCGCGATACTCCGGAATGTACTTCTCGCACCCAGCCGTCACCGGAGACGCGACGAGGTCGAAGTCACGGCTATCGTTCACTCATGGGAACGATCCAGTACGGCAGCGGTGACGAGATCCACATCGAGGACCGCGCACTCGCACATCTCAAAGTGGTCATCGCCACGAAATTGCGACGCAATGAGAGCTTCACCCTGTCGTGGCGGCACCCCGACGGCGACGCCCCCGGCCGTTCGACCATCTGGCTGCACCCATCGATCCCGCTGCGCTTCACCTTCGACGAGCCAGAGGCCCCTCAGCTCAACCCGAAATGGATTCAGGACCTCATGCAGTCGGCGAGCTCCACGGGCGGGATCAGCCTCATCGAGGAAGTGGTCGAAGCGCCGCCGACCGGCGACGCGGACTCACCTCACCTGGACTGAACTCTCCGAATGAGCGACGTGCGGACGCGCGTCAGCTCGCTCGCCACACGGAGAGCAGCTGCCATCCTTCCGGCACCTGGGACTCGAGCGCGGCCATGTCGTCACCCTCGATCTCGCGGATGCCGTCGCGACGCAGGAACTTGCCCTCGACGGATCGCATCGATCCGGCCTTCTCCATCGTCGCCATGGCCGACACCAGGTCCCATCCCGCAGGCGCCTGAGCGGTGAGCTGTGCACGGACCTCGGCGAGATCTTCGCCTTTGAGGGTGACGCTGTGGGCTTCGAGCGGGCGGATCAGTCCGTGGAGCATCAGACCAGCCTAGGGCGAGGGACAGGCCGCCGCGATGCTCCCGCGCACGCACGTGAGCGAGGCCTTCCCCCCGAAGGGCGGCGATGAGTGGAAACCAGGGTCGAGGAGCAGAACCCTTCGTCCGACAACACCTACGACCGAGTACCCCTCGGCAGCCCCGATCAGGAACGTCGGCGACACCTCGATCCCCCCGCCCATCACATTCGTGAGGAGCATCCCCGGCCCGCCTACAACTGGCACCGGCTACATCGGCGGCCCCACGTCCTCGCCCCGGAAACGCCGCGGGGCCCCGCCCTGCCGACCGGGCGGAGTTCCCTGGATCAGGTGCTGCAACGACCACGAGAACTCGGACAGCCAGGTGGGGATCTCTCAACCTATCGAGGCTCGCGGTCGAGTGTCTGTAGGCCGAAAAGGGGACAGCGCGGGCCGACGCCTGAGCCATAGCCTGGCTCCATGAACACAACCCTCGAGGCACCGCCGCCGGGGATCGTTGCGGCCGAACGCACGGTCACAGCGTCACCACCCGCCGGCCGTAAACCTGTCTCACGACGAACCTTCTTGTCCGCCTCTGCGATCGCTGCGATTGTCGCGGCCGCCGGACCACTCGTCGGGCACGCAGCTCCGGCGTTCGCGGATTGGGGCAACTACCAGAACGGGCGCATCCCGGTCAACATCCTGGCTCCCGTGCCCTGGGACACCGTCCGCATCTTGCGGACAGACGCACGGGACGCGCTCGTTCAGCTGAACAACGCGTTCCGCCCTCAATTTGGGCACAACATCACCGTGAATGACGGCTACCGAGATCTCGCCGAGCAGGTCCGTGCGAAGGAGAAGTACGGAGACAAGGCTGCGGAGCCGGGGACCTCGAACCACGGATGGGCAATCGCCGTCGACCTGGCCGACACCAATCGAGTGCAGCTGAGCTTCAGCCATCCGATCTACCTGTGGCTCAAGTCGAATGCCCGACAGTTCGGCTACATACACCCGGCCTGGGCCGAGCCCGGGACGTCACGTCCCGAACCCTGGCATTGGGAATTCAACGGTGTCTACAACGGCACGCCAACAACGACAACGATGGAGGATTCAGTGGAAGCAATCGTAAGAGCACCGAATGGAATCGTGGTTCACCTTCGCCCCGGCGGAAAGACGAACTTCGGGACGCCGCAGGAATACAACACGTTCCGCGATCAGATCGCGTTCCTTCGTAACGCTGGTGCAACCGACGTTATGGCGCTGCCTGAGCTGTCCACGGTTCCCGGCGTGACGTGGGACACGTTCATATACCTCTCGCGCTACATCGGTGCGCCCGAGTAAGAACGCAGCGTTCTTCAGCGCGACAGCCTGAACGGCACAAGGCCCCCGCCCAGCCGCAAGGCTTGGTGGGGGTCTTCGCCCTCCGGGACGCTCGATCCTCGATGCTACCCATTCCCGGACCTGGGCTGCCCTGATGCCCGACCTCGAGTAGAAACCGAGGCGGTCTTCTGCTTTCCGAACCGCTACTTCTTGAGCCGACTACGGGACTCGAACCCGTAACCCCCGTATTACAAGTACGGTGCGCTACCAATTGCGCCAAGTCGGCGGATGCCATCCACCAGCTTAGCGATGGCATCGACCCCGGTTCGAACTACGGGGCGGGCGTGGTGGTCGACGTGGGCGTCGGAGACGGCGTCGCACGGGAGGCATCGCTCGCGACGCTCAGCACGAACTGCGAGAACTCGGCCGGGTCGTCGAACGCACCGACGTACGCCTCGCCGTTCGCGACGATCATGGGTGCGGTGTTGAGCATCAGGTCTTTCGAGCCGGCGAGCGGTCCGTCGAGTGCGCGCGTGGTCGCTTCTTTCGCCCAACCGACGAAGTCACCGTTCTCGATGCACGACCGGACGGCCTTGGTGTTGTCGGTGCCGACGGCGGCTGCCAGATTCGCCAGGTCCTCGTCTGACATCCCGTCACTGCCGACCTCGGGCTGGTCGTCGAGCAGGTCGTGATTGAAGGCGTAGAACTGCGCAGGCGAGTGCGTGGCGACGCACGCGGCGGCCGCAGCGGAACGCAACGAGTACTTGGTGCCGTTCGAGCTCGCGGTGAGCAAGGCGACCGGGTGGTAGCTGACGGTGACCGCCCCCTCCCCGATCCAACCGGCGAGCTGACGCGCATTGGCCCGCTCGAACTTTCCGGCGTCCGGCGAGAGGTAGTCGACGTAGACGTGGATGTCGACCTTGTCGGAGGAGGTCGCGCTGGGGGTCGGCTCAGTCGAGGCGCCCGCATCGGTCTGCTCTGCCGAGGGCGTCGCGGGGACCTCATCGGATCCGGCAACGGCGGTGATGTCGGTGACGACGACGCCATCCGACTCCATCCCCGTCGGGGTGAGCTTCGGCTTCGACACCTGAGCGGACACCGCAAGGGTCACGGCGGTGCCGATCGCCCCCACCGCGACGACGGCGACGGCGACGGCGCCGATGATGATCCGTCGCATGAGGCGCGCCCTCGACTGCTGGGCGTGCACTTTCTGAGCCTTCTCCCGCACGGCCTCGCGAGAATTGCGAGGTGTGGGGACGTTCGGCGTTTCGTCGCTCGACATCGTTCCTCTTGTGAGTCTGCGGGGGTCCGGGTTGGCCCCGACCGCCGCTGAGCGACGATCGCCGCTGGGCGCGGCCGAGATCGATGCTAACCAGTGAGGCTGAGAAATACCCAGGTACAGCCGTTCATGTCATACTGATCTCGACCCAAAGACGGGTCACGGTGGCTCACCCCACCGCTTCATCACTACGGATCGTCCGGCACGTACCTGCCGGTGAAGGAGAAACACAATGGCATCTGTGACTTTCGACGAAGCCACCCGCCTGTACCCCGGTGGAACCCGTCCGGCCGTCGACAAGCTGAACCTCGAGGTCGGTGACGGAGAGTTCCTCGTCCTCGTCGGTCCTTCCGGTTGCGGTAAGTCCACATCTCTGCGCATGCTCGCCGGCCTCGAAGAGGTCAACGCCGGCCGCATCCTCATCGGCGACCGCGACGTGACCGACGTCCCGCCGAAGGACCGCGACATCGCGATGGTCTTCCAGAACTACGCCCTGTACCCGCACATGACCGTCGCCGAGAACATGGGCTTCGCGCTCAAGATCGCCGGCGTCGGCAAGGAAGAGCGCGCCGCACGCGTGCTCGAGGCCGCGAAGCTCCTCGACCTCGAGCCCTACCTGACCCGCAAGCCGAAGGCCCTCTCCGGTGGTCAGCGTCAGCGTGTCGCCATGGGCCGTGCGATCGTGCGTCAGCCGCAGGTGTTCCTCATGGACGAGCCGCTGTCGAACCTCGACGCCAAGCTCCGCGTCCAGACCCGCACCCAGATCGCATCGCTGCAGCGTCGTCTCGGCGTCACCACGGTCTACGTCACCCATGACCAGACCGAGGCGCTGACCATGGGCGACCGCATCGCGGTCCTCAAGGACGGTCTGCTCCAGCAGGTCGGCTCGCCCCGCGACCTGTACGAGAAGCCGAACAACGTCTTCGTCGCCGGCTTCATCGGCTCGCCCGCGATGAACCTGTTCTCGGCCGACCTCGCCGAGGGCGGCATCCGCTTCGGCACCGAGGTCGTCCCGCTCGACCGCGACACCGTCGGTCGCGCCAACGGTTCGCAGGTGACGGTCGGCGTGCGTCCGGAGGACATCGTCGTCGGCCCCGCCGACGGCAAGGGCCTCTCGGTCACGGTCGACCTCGTCGAAGAGCTCGGCGCCGACGGCTACCTCTACGGTCACACCGAGATCAACGGCAAGCGCGCCGACCTCGTCGCTCGCGTCGACGGTCGCAACCACCCGAACGCCGGCGAGACCGTCACACTCGCCGCCTCGGCCGGCCACGTGCACGCGTTCGACATCGAGTCGGGTGACCGTCTGAACGACAAGCCGGTCGTCTCCGCCTGATCGGATCCACAGACGCGGCGCAGGCTGACCTCGGTCGCCTGCGCCGCGTCTCTTTTTCCTCTTCGTACTTCACCAGGAGCATCATGCAGGATTCGCTGCGGATCACCGCCAGCAAGGTCGATCCGGGACTGCTCGCCCTCCCCTGGTCCACCACGCTCGCCAAGTGGCCGTCCGAGCACATCGTCTCGCTCCCCAAGGGGCTCTCCCGCCACCTCGTCCGGTTCGCCGACCTCTCGGGTCGCGTCGTCGCCGTCAAGGAGACCACTGCCGAGATGGCACAGCGCGAGTACGACATGCTGGGCAACCTCGCCCGGCTCGACGTACCGTGCGTCGACCGGGTCGCTGTGATCGCGGGGCGCACCGATGCCCATGGCGATCCCCTCCCCGCGGCACTGGTCACCTCGCACCTGCGCTTCTCGATGCCGTACCGTGCGCTGTTCACGCGCGTCCTGCGCCCGGACACCGCCAACCGTCTGGTAGACGCGCTCGCACTGCTGCTCGTGCGCCTCCACAACGTGGGCTTCTACTGGGGCGACGTCTCCCTGTCGAACACCCTCTTCCGTCGTGATGCCGGGGCCTTCGCTGCCTATCTCGTCGACGCGGAGACCGGAGAGCTCCATGAGGAGGGTCTGACCGACGGGCAGCGCGCCTACGATCTCGACCTCGCTCGCACGAACATCGCCGGCGAGATCATGGACCTCGCCGCCGGCGGACGCCTCGAGCACGGGGTGGATGCGGTCGCGATCGCCGACGGCATCGTGTCGTCCTACCGCTCGCTCTGGGCCGAGCTCACCGCACAGGAGTCCTTCTCCGCCGCCGAGACGTGGCGCATCACCGAGCGCGTGGAACGGCTCAACGCCCTCGGATTTGACATCGATGAGATGTCGATGTCGACCACCGCGGACGGCACCGTCGTCGAGATCCAGCCGAAGGTCGTGGACGCCGGGCATCATCAGCGGCGCCTCATCCGTCTCACGGGGCTCGACGTCGAGGAGAACCAGGCACGACGGCTGCTCAACGACCTCGACGAGTTCCGCGCGCGCTCGACCAAGCAATGGGCGGACGAAGAGATGTACGCGCACGAGTGGCTCACCCGCGTGTTCGAGCCCGTCGTTCGCGCGATCCCCTACGAGCTGCGCGCCAAGCTCGAGCCGGCTGAGGTGTTCCACCAGGTGCTGGAACACCGCTGGTACCTGTCTCAGGCGGAAGGACGCTCGATCCCACTCGCCGAGGTGCTCACCAGCTACATCAACGAGGTGCTGCGCCACCGGCGCGACGAAGCCACCATCATGGGGCCGCCCACCGAGACGATGAGCCTTCCGGTGATCACCGGCGTGACCCCGGTGGCCGACGAGGATGAGGACGTCGACTGGCGCGACCTGGTCTGACCGCCCCTCCGCTCCCCGCGCACGGGTTGTCGTCGAGTGCGGGGGTAGTCGAGTGCACGGGTTGTCTTCGAGTGCACCGCCTGTTGACGCCAGCAAGCCGTGCGCTCGGCGAGATCACGTGATCTCGACGCGGCCCGGCGGGCGTGGGGGGGGGGGGGGGGGGGGG